>JANOZG010000751.1:0-11189 GCA_031429275.1 Planctomycetota bacterium | reverse complement strand
CGCGTCCAAAATATCAGCTGTGCCGACGATCAAAACGGAAGCAGAGTTCGTACGAGCAGCGTTTCAGACGGTGCTTTCAGCCGATGCAAGCGATCCGGAAGTTGAAGTCTCCGTCTCTGCGATGCAGGAATTCTGCAGCCTTGCCGCCGAGCCCAATTCAGCTCACACTGCGGCCAGATCTCGCGTCATGCTGATTCATTCCCTCATTAACCACAATGACTTTGTCACCATTCGATAGTCGGAGATTCCGAGTGAAGAATTCTGCACTGCAGATTATCAGTCTCTCATTGTGTGTTGCCATAACTTCGGCTGTGGTAACGGCAGAAGACTGGCCATGGTTCCTTGGAATTCGGCATACAGGTGTTTCCGGCGAAGTCGATTTAAAGCTCGACTGGACAGAAAAAAAGCCAGCAGTCCTTTGGAAGAGTCCGGTTGGGACTGGTTACAGCGCGCCCTCGGTTCTTGGGGATCGTCTTGTGATTCACCATCGCAAAGGTGATCAGGAAATCGTTTCTTGCCGCAATGTCAAAGATGGCAAGGATGCCTGGGAGTATTCGTATCCGACGACCTACGTTGATCCATACGGCTACAACAATGGTCCGCGGTGTTCGCCTGTTCTGACACAGGAACGCTGCATCACGCTCGGCGCGGAGGGCATGTTGGTCTGCACATCGATGACTGACGGCAAATTACTGTGGCAGCATGACTTTCGGAAAGAGTTTTCGCTGCCCGATGCATTTTTTGGAGTTGGTTGCTCACCGATTCTGGACGGAGAACGCCTGGTTGTGCTTGTCGGCGGACAGCCGAATTCCGGTGTCGTGGCCTTCAATGTCACTGACGGAAAAATCCTGTGGCAGGCCGTAGGGCAGAAAACCTGGGATGGTACGGAAACAGATCAACCAGGCAGGAAGCACGAATGGGCCGACGACGAAATGGTCGTGAGCTATTCTTCGCCGATTATTGCCGAGATTCACGGTCGAAAGCATTTGCTATGTTTCATGCGGCAAGGACTGGTTTCGTTGGACCCAGTGAACGGCGCGGAGAACTTTCATTTTTGGTTTCGACCAAAGGTACATGAATCCGTCAATGCTGCACGACCAGTCGTCATTGGCAATCGCGTGCTGGTGTCAGCCGCATATCTGTTGGGTTCGGCGATGCTGGAAGTTGAGCCCGATGGTAAACATTTCAAGGAAATCTGGCGTGACAGAACCAGCATGCTGGCACATTGGTCGACGCCGATATACGTCGACGGTGCTGTGTACGGCTTCAGCGGCCGTCACGAAAACGAAGGAGAACTTCGCTGCATCAGCGCTGCAGATGGAAAGCTGCTGTGGCAGACGCCGGGATACGACGCCGATCTGAAAAACCTCAGCCGCGATCGCACAACGGGGCACATCATCGATTCCACAACTGGCAAGGAGATTCCATATCCGTTCTATGGTCGCGGATCCCTGATTCAGGTGGGCCCGAAATTCATCGTCCTGGGTGAACGCGGTACAATCTCATTGGTGGACGTCAATAAAGACAAATTCGTCGAACACGGACGATTTTCTCTCGAAGAAATCTCATACCCCGCCTGGGCCGCTCCTGTGTTATCAAACGGAAAACTCTTTCTTCGCAGCGAAGAATGGATCGTCTGCCTGGATCTGGACGCTGATTCTCAATAAGCAAAGTGCAGGAATATATTCAAGATGTTGCCTGGTCGGACGGACTGTTGCAACCGGCCCTGCTGAAGATGCAGGATGGCAGGCAAAACCCGAACAGAAGGCTCTGCCTTGAGGGACATGTAGCGGATTATTTTTGAGTTGGCCTGGAATTGCGGGTAGACTAAGGACGCATCTGGTCGTTTCAGGGCTGTCAGTGGCAGTTGACCGCCAGAATCGGGACAATTTCAATCGAGAATTCCAATGCCATCCTCACCTCGCCAATCCAAGTCTTCCTGCTGCGTCGGTATCGCCACCATCTGGGCAATAGTGGTGTTGGGGGCTTGCAGCTCAATGGCCGCTCCGTTCCAACAGATCGAAGAACCGCAAGGCCTGGTCTGGTTCATCGGAACTGTTGAGCTGATTAACGATGGAGTGCCCATCATAGATCTGGGTGAAGTTCATACGCTGCGAATAGCTGGCGAAGGCAGACCATTCGCAGCTGAGCTTGGCGGAGCTGACTCCAAACGCATTGAGGATCAACCACAAGGCAGCAGGGTTGTCGTCGTTCGAAACCGCAACAACAGATTTTCACCGCTGGGTGTGATGAATGTTCAATTTACAAATCCAACATGGAGTGAAATGGAACCACCAACTTCATTTTCGCCGGAAGTTGGTGACATCGTAATGTTCGTGGCAGCTCCTGGTGACTTGGGATCCGGGGAGACAATTCGTGATTCGTTTATTCGACATCGCCTGATCGCCAATTCCAATCGCAATCGCTATTCCAGCTTCCGTGATTCGATCGAAGCAAATGCCTTGCAGGGCATCGTTGAACGACAGCCGACGTGGGTGAGAGGAAAACGCAGAATTTCTGATGTGATTCGTTCTTCGTCCGTGACGAAGGATTCCTACATGCGTCTGAAGCCGTTCATCAATCAGATTATGATGTTTCAGGACTATCAGGATCAGGGGGTGCAGGTTTCTAAAGTGACAACGGGTGCATGGCAAGGTGTGCTGGATGAACTTCGGTACAAGATGGATGACTTTGGAGCTTCGCCAAAAGAAGCCGCCGGAGACGACGCTGAGGCCAGCCCGGCGATTGCCACGGAAAACAAAGTCAATACGGACACATTGGTTGCCGTGCAGCGTGTGGTGAACGAAGTGATGTTTGAACGCTTCCCCGAGGAACGGGATGTAATTGCCGTGATTTGCGCCAACCTCTTGCAGACCAAGACGTCGAATGAACGGCAATGGATGGGACAGCAGCTTACCAGGACTCAGTTCCCGAGGCTCAGTTCCCAGGAGCAGGTACTGGTTGATATGGAAAGCGTGATGCGGATTGTGCGAAAGACTCAGGAGTAGAATTCCACCGTTGAACGTTCTCCGAATGGCCAGCACAGCAAAATCACTTTTGGAAGTGCAGACTTTAGCTTCGCTTAAATCTTTCAGACAAATTGCGAGTGCCAGATGCTCTGTCGTTTTCAAGGGGATTCGCTAGAATTTCGACGGAGTGATTTCAGGCTGTCTGGAGCGACTGGAAATGGCAAAGCGATTTGGCAACAATCGTAACGACGCGGGAAGCATGCTCGCTTCTATTTTCATCCTGACCCTGGGCTGCGGATGTTGTTTATTTCTTGTGGCGGCCATGTCGCCCGCATCGCTGGGCACAACGGCGTGCTGGCTTGGCGGGATTTTCGCCGCGTACTTAACACTGGTTGTGTTTCAGCGGTTTGGAAAACTCCCCAACGCCAACCTCAGTTTTCTGTTGTCATCTTCTCGCAATCGCCGTGACGACGGGCTCAAAGATTACGAGCCACGTATTTCTGGGAAGTCGCAATCGAAAGCGACACTGGGAACCAATCAGCCAATTTCCGCCAAAGACGCGCACGAAATTCAGATCACCAGCGCGAATACGTGGGTACCAGCAAACTCAAGTCGGCGACGCAAAGACCAGCATTTAAGCGAATAGTTCCTGCACCGCTTTGCCGAGCCCATCTTTCGTCACGTAGAACGGTCGGCCTTCGATGTCGAAACCCGTTTGAGGGCTGATTCCCATGGCGGTCATAATCGTGGCGTGCAGGTCTTCAATGGGCACCGGATTTTCGACAGCAATCAATGGTCGTTCATCGGCCGTTTTTCCATAAACGAATCCGCGTTTCATACCACCGCCAAACATCACGACGCTGGTACCACCCGTGAAGTGTCGATGCAGGCCATAGTGTTTAATTTCCGTGATCTGGTCCACACGATCCGTCGCTTGATCAGCAGCCGTCGATCCAGGAACACCTTCGATTAACGCATCGCGACTGAATTCTGAGGCGATGACCACCAGCGTTCGGTCGAGCATCCCGCGAAGCTCCAGATCCCGAATCAGTTGCGCGATTGGCAAATCCATTTCGCGGTGCATTCGATCTACTGTTTCGTGGCCGCTGGTGTGAGTGTCCCAATGCAGAAATGGAACATACTCAGTGGTCACTTCGACAAACCGTGCACCGGATTCCACCAGACGTCGAGCCAGCAAACACCCCTGTCCGAAACGAGTTTCGCCATATGGTGCTCGACTCTCCTGCGGCTCCAGACTGATATCAAAGGATGCACGATGATCAGAACTCAACAAGCGGTACGCGTTGTCGAATGACCGCAGCATTGACTCCTGCTGGTAGTCGCTCAGATAGGCCCGCTGCGGACTTTGATCAACGAGCTTTCGGAAAAGTCTATTTCGGTTGGTGAACCGCGCGGGCGTCATCGAGCCTGGTGGACGAACAGATTGAGCTGCATCCGACGGAAACGGCAGATTCATCGGACCAAACTCTGTCCCAAAGAATCCTCCCGTCGTGAACGCCTTTAATTCTTCACTTTCGCCAACGCCTTCCAGTCGCTGCCCTATGTTGATGAATGCAGGAATGACCGGATTGTTCGGCCCCAGAACCTTCGCGATCCATGCGCCGATATGCGGACAGGCCACGGTCTGAGGTGGTACATAGCCCGTGTGCCAATGATATTGATGTCTTGAATGCAGGATGCTGCCAAGATCCGGCTGCACAGCGGAACGAATCAAGGTTGCTCGATCCATCACTTCTGCGATATGCGGAAGTCCGCTGCAGATTCTCAGACCGCTCACGGACGTATCGATCGACGGAAATGTACTGAGCATGTCTTTAACGGGCAGTCCATGACGATAGGGCTCGTATCGTTTTGGATCAAACGTATCCGGGGCAGCCATGCCGCCGCCCATCCAGATCAGAATACAGGCATCAGCAGTCGCGGCCGGATGCTTTGACGCAAGATGTTGCTCTGCCTTTAATGCCCGCGGTGCTGATGCGGCCATTGCGGCCGCTGATGCCGCAGACAGCTGCCTCAGAAAATCACGGCGCACAATATGTTTCGGTGCGTTCGAGTTAGATTCAAAGTTCATGGTAAACCCCTTTGTAGAACAACAGAGCGACACCGGATTTTATGCGATGAGGCAACAGATGCAAACAGGGCATTTGCCGATTGGTGGCAGTTCTTTGAATCATGGTTCGCCAGAGGCTGATTGCCAGGCTCCATTTGCGTAAACAGAAACTGTTGATTTTGTGCTCCGCAGACAATCCAATCGTCCCTGCGACGACAACCGATTATAAGGCACCATCGGCACATTCCTGCGAATTCACGTCACTTGCGTTTCTACAGATTGCAAATGAAACTGCATCTTCTGGATGGAAACGATGACTTTCAAGGTATTGAAAATGAAGACGAATCCCGTCAAGACCGCGCTTGCTGCGGGCGAACCACAAGTTGGAACATGGTTGTCATTTGGCGATGTTTTCACCGCCAGAATCATGGCCAAAACGGGATTTCCATGGTTGACAGTCGATCTGGAACATTCTCCCATCGACTGGCAGATGGCATCGCTTATGTTTGCCGTCATTGCCGACGCCGGGTGTGTTCCCCTGGCACGCG
This sequence comes from Planctomycetota bacterium, assembly GCA_031429275.1. Classification (GTDB taxonomy): domain Bacteria; phylum Planctomycetota; class Planctomycetia; order Planctomycetales; family Planctomycetaceae; genus SXXK01. The sequence continues at coordinate 5,601 of JANOZG010000751.1, read as the reverse complement.
TTCCTCGCGGGGATCACGATTTGATTAAACGCGTCCTGGACGGTGGAGCGTGGGGCGTTGTGGTGCCGATGGTGAATACGGTCGAACAGGCAAAAATTGCCATTGCGGCGGCCAAATATCCACCTCAGGGAAATCGCTCCATCGGGGGCAGCATTCCTGCACAGAATTTTCAAACGGGCAGCGGAGAGTACTATCGTCGAGCCAACGACGAAATCCTTGTGATCCTGCAGACCGAATCTCCGGAAGGTGTTGAAAATGCCGAAGCGATTTACAGTCTTCCAGGAGTTGACGCGATCTTCGTCGGACCGAATGATCTATTCTGGCAGATGAAGAAACCTGACGGCACGGAACCGACACCGGAAGAATTCGAAGCCATGCTGCAACGAATCCTGGCGGCTGGTAAAAAAACAGGAACACCAGTGGGGATTCACTGCATGTCGGTTCCTGAAGTCAAACACCGCATCAGTGAAGGCTGGCAGTTTTTGGCCCTGCAAAGCGAACTGAAAATGATGGTGACCAAAGCTCAGGAACTTGTGCAGGAACTCGGTCTGGAGACCGCATCGGATTTGGCCCGGTATTAGTGATTTGTCACAGTCCAGTTTTGGAGTGGCCGGGGTTGAAGTGTGCAAGCCCAATTGAATACCATCGAGTCAGCAGTTCTGCAATTCATCCAAAATGGGCGGGGCATCATCATCACGCCCTCTTGCTATTCGGCATACTCCCAGACGTAGAGGCCATTAAAATGCACAGGGCAAGCCGGTGCATCGTCAGAGGGGTTTTCAATGGCGGCGAAAATGAATGAGCATGCATCGTTGAGTTCACAAGCTTGTTGGCTGACTGAACTTTAGCGTCGACGCCCAAACGTCATGATCGTGATGTCGTCGTTTTGCTCTCGGCCGTCGGCATGAATACGAACGTCGGCCAGTAAAGCTTTTCCCATTTCAGTCGGGTCTGGTGAACCAGTTGCGACAAACTCGTGAACGCGTTCCTTCGTGTAGAGCTCACCATCGGGATTCATCGCTTCGTCAACGCCGTCTGTAATCAAAACAAACATGTCGCCCACGGCAATATCACGCTCTACAATTTCGTAGGGATAGCCATCCATAATCCCGATAGGAATGCCAATCGTCTCCTGATTGAATTCCTCCACAGTGCCGTCAGCCTTGCGAATCAGTGGCGACATGTGACCAGCATTTGCCATGGTGATCCGGTTAGTTTTGAGGTCGATTACTCCAAGGATATATGTCACAAATCGTCCCTCAACCATGCTGTGGCACATGTGAGAGTTGATTCGCTGAATTGCAACGAGAACGTCATCCGTGAAGCTCATCGTGTTTTGGACAACACTTGCAATTCGTGACATAATTAACGCGCCGGGAACACCCTTGCCAGCCACGTCACCGAAAGAAACGCAAACCTTGTCTGTTCCTATCCGAAAGCAATCAAAGTAATCACCGCCAACAGCCTGGGCAGCATCGTATGATGCGTAAAAGCTATAACCATCGACCTCGGGAAGCTTTTCCGGCAGCAGCGCCTTTTGCACACCGCTGGCTATTTTCATTTCTTTGTCCTGCTTTTTCTTGTCGTTGTGGCTCTGCAGTAACCGCACATTCTCGTACGAATGAGCCGCCTGATTCGCGACCGCCAGCAGCAATTCCAGATCGTCCTCTGTAAATCGCTTCATTGGGTTCTGAGTATCAAGGCTGATCACTCCAAATACTGCCCCTTCCATGTCAATCATCGGAACACACATCATGGAATGAATTGTCAGACTGGAAATCGATTCACTCGCACTGAAACGCGAGTCGCTTGCGGCATCTGCGGACAGAATCCCGGTCTTGTCGTTGATGACGCGCTCCAGTACGGTTCGGCTCAACCGCACAGATTCGTCTTCGTTCTCGACACGCTGCTTTTGAGCGACTGGAATAAACTTCTTAAGGCCCTCATCCTTCATCAGAATCGCGCCGCGATCAGCTTGTGTGAAGATCTCGAACAGTGTGTCCAGAATCTTTGGGGCAATATTGCCGACTTCAATCATCCCCGCCAGGCTCTGATTGATTTTCAGAATCCCGCGTAGCTTTTCTTCCGGACGTACTTCGAAGACACCGAAGCCTCGAGCCGACGCGGTGCCCATGATTGTTGACGAAGCACCGTCGTTCAGATCGACCCCAAGCGTCATGCCCTGTTCGGCAGAGCTGTCTTCGTTGTCATCTTCAAAGCGAAACTTGATTGGTCCAAGTTTTATTCGATCGTTGTGTCGCAATGGCAGTGGTCTATTTTTTTCCAGCTGCCGACCGTTCAGGAAAGAGCCGTTGCCACTGCTTAGATCTTCCAGCATCACCTTGTTGTTGATACTCACCAACTGGGCGTGGAAACGCGAGACCATATTCGAATCGACCTGTACGTCGCAGTCCGGATGACGCCCCAGTTTGGCCGGGAAGTTTGTCAGTTCGTAGGGAAGCGATTGACCATCTTTAAGCAGAACAATGCGTGCCATGTATCCAGTACCTGTCATTCAAATCAATACAATTCTTAATCGTCAGCGTTGAACTTCGTTTCTGGGGCTGAAGCAAAGGTTATCATGGGGTAGCAAAGTACTCCATTCGCAGCCTCGATTCATTTCTTCAGGCCTGAATTACTTCCCGAAGATGGACTCAACATTTCCCCGGAGCACAGTCTTACCTAATGCGACTGCTTTCTCAACACTCCATCCGCGGTCCAATACGAAATCCTCTGCCAAAACCCTTGCCAGAATTCGCCGATACATCGCAAATTTTGGCAATGCAAACTCCAATTTGTACATGTCGCTGTAGTAACCCACCTGTTTTGTCTGCGGAACAGCCTGTAATCGGCCACGAGTGTCGCGTTCAATGTACACTGGAATATTGGAATACCACCAGTGACCACACGTCACAACGTTTGGGAAAATCCATGAGAAGCTGACCAGTTCCTGATTACATGTTTCTGACAACACCGAGATCGGAAAAACAACGGTTGGGAAGGCATTCAAAAGTGCTTTGTACTGAATCAGCGATACGCGACGATCATAAAGGTCCTGACCCTGAAAGACGCCATCCTCGTACACACGACGATTTACGCCGATCATTAGGTCAAAAGGCAGATTGTGGGCCGCGCAGAATTCTGCCAGCGACCAGAAAACAAATCGGCTAAGAGTGCACGTTTCGTCCGCGGTCAGATCCTTACCAGTGAACACCTTTGCAATCACCGCATCAGCGGCTGAAGTAGAAACGGCGGCTGGCGTAAAATCCGGTGGTAGCGAAATCGCACAGGCTCCGACACCATGTGCCTGGAAATGATCGAACAGCATTCCGATCGCTTGTTTCAACGTTGAAGCATCACCGGGGTTCATCCCTGTGAATTTTTGGAGTCGCTCCCGCACTGCAGGTTTGCCGAGATGAAACACAAGGTCGTCAGTTCGCAGGCAAGGAACGTACTTGCGAATGTCGAATCCCTGCAATGGATCATCAAAATCATTCGTCAGATACACCTGATCCAGCCCGGAGCGTTCCAGTACAGTCTCTTCCCACCCGGGAGCCTGCATCTTCGTGAGTGAGTTATCGTATAACGATTCCCAGTTCGCTTCCGTGATGCGATCTTCTTTGAAGTCGAAGAACACCTGACACATTTCCAGCAGCCAGCTGTACTGCGCGGTGTTTTCGATCGTGGACAACCACGGGACCAGCCGACTGACTTTTTCCTTCGGCGAAATCCCCGCTTCTTCGATTTGTGACTTGGCCAAACCAGCAGAATGAGCAAGCTCTGTGTAGTAGTGATATCCAAGAATGTCGGCGAGCGATGATGAGGCTGCCTGCAACGGATTAATGTGGGTATGTGGATCAATAAGTCGCATTGACTGCAACGGCTCAAGGATTTCGGCGATCAGGTTTTGCGTCATCGTGCGTTCACTTTCAAAGTTGGAAGGCAATTTACGGTCGCATGATAACAGGATCACCAGTAGTCCTTTCAATTCCGACAAGGATCACTTGCGTTTTTACTTACAATCATCCATTGTTTGCACCTCCCAGGAACGCCTTTGTGCTATTTCTCCCCGGTAATGTCCATGCAAGCAGTTGATTATCTGAAGGACTTGATCGCGTTTCCAACGGTGAGCAGCGAATCGAACAGCGATATCAGCGATCAGGTCGCCCGATGGCTCGCCCGATTGGGATTCGAAACAGAGCGCATAGATTATCTCGACGCAATGGGGATTAAAAAGTCCTGCATACAGGGCCGCAAAGGGCCTGCACAGGGCTGCGGACTTGCCTACTTTTGCCACACCGATGTAGTGCCGGTCAATTCATGGAGCTTTCCGCAATCCGATCCATGGACTCCTCATATTGCCGATGGAAAAATCTATGGCCGTGGCTCATGCGACATGAAAGGTTCCCTAAGCTGCATGCTGGCAGCTGCAGCGGCCACGCAAACGATGTCACTCAAGGCGCCGCTGTATTTTGTGGCTACGGCCGATGAAGAAGTCGGAATGCCGGGTGCCCGGAAAGTTGTGGAACGATCCGCAATTTATCGGGAAATCGTGGCATCTCAAACTCGGTCGATAATCGGCGAACCAACGCGTCTTGAGATCGTTCACGCTCATAAAGGTGGTCGAGCCATCCGCGCCACTTCCATCGGTCGAGCCGCACATTCCAGTACTGGATTGGGGCTCAATGCGAACATTGCGTTGATTCCATTTCTGAATGAAATTCGCGAGATTCATCATGAAATGGAAACATCGCCGGTTTGGCGAGATGATCGATTTTCGCCACCCACGCCTAGTCTGAACATCGTCATCAAAGATACAAATACAGGGTTGAATATCACATCCGCAAAGTCAGAATGTTTGGTTTATTTCCGTCCCATGCCAGCTCAGAACGCTGACGGTATGGTGCAACGATTAAAGGCGTTGGCTGAATCCTGCGGACTGCAATTCGAACTCATGCATTCCGGTACGCCACTCTATACAGATCCACAGACGCCCTTCATTCGCGAGCTGCTGGACCTGACTTCGCTGACATCTTCGCGGACAGTCGCGTACGGCACAGACGGAGCCGTGTTTACTGAGCTGAAAAACATCGCAGTCTTTGGCCCCGGCGACATTGCTCAGGCACATACTGACGACGAGTGGATTGAATTGGAACAATTGGAAAGAGGCACAGCACTTTACGAAAAGGCCATCCGACGTTGGTGCTGTTGAGGCAATACAGGCGGAATACATCGCTGAGTCCTCGCTATGTCGATTTCCCGACCATAGCGAGATCCAAATGAAATAACTTGACACATTCCGCAGCGACTGATACCGTTCGTGTCGTCCTAACCCAAAGGACAAAGCTCGGGGGATTAGCTCAGTTGGGAGAGCGCTTGCATGGCATGCAAGAGGTCATCGGTTCGACCCCGTTATCCTCCACTTCAAAAGCCTTGTCCGCAAACACTGCAGACAAGGCTTTTTTGTTTGTTTCTACGGAGTTTTCTTGCGTCAATCGTCTGAACACTCGTTGATCATCAACATCCGATGAGATGACAGCAAACGACACAGATTGCCCACTGTTGCCGAGAGTTGGTGCAACATCTGGTGCAACGAAACTT
>JANOZG010000750.1:0-23333 GCA_031429275.1 Planctomycetota bacterium | reverse complement strand
GCGAATGTACACTGAGATCGAAGTGCGTGGTCCGGTAGTGTTTGAATTGTCTCTCGACAAACTCGCGTACTATGCGGCTATCGCTCACCGGGCAGTGCAAATTGTTCTCATATCAACACGGGGTTCTGCATGCAGTGGATTGATCGACGTCGATTGAAGACCGACGTGCTGGCGGGAACGTTTTTGAATCTTGGCTCAGCGTCCGCAGTTGAAATCGCTGCGGAGACAGGCTTCGACTGGTTGCTGGTTGATCTTGAGCATGGCTCCGGCACGATGGCGGATCTGCGAGGACAATTATTGGCGACGCGCGGAACAGGAACGGCTCCCATTGTACGAATCCCATCCGCCAATCCAGATGACGTGAAGTTTGTCATGGACAGCGGAGCAGCGGGCGTCATGTTTCCATTTGTCGCCAACGCAGCAGAAGCAGCTCGCTGTGTGCAGATGATGAAGTATCCTCCGACGGGAACTCGAGGAGTGGCTCAAATCATCCGTGCCACCAACTACGGTCGCAATTGGCAGGGGTATCAGGCGGAAGCCAATGAGCAGTCTCTCGTGATCGTTCAAATTGAAACGCCGAATGCTGCTGACAAGGCCGATGAAATTGCGGCCGTGTCCGGAGTCGATGTTCTGTTTGTTGGCCCGATGGACTTGTCCGTGAATCTCGGACATCCGGGTGATTTCACTCCGCCTGCATTCATTCAGCATCTAAGTGACGTCGTGCGGGCATGTGAGAAACATGGCAAGACCGCCGGAATCCTGTCTCGCCCCGAACTTGTGGGATCGCATAAACAACTCGGTTTCCGACTTGTAGCCCTTGGATCCGATTCTGGTGCTGTGGTCGCGGGCTTGACTGCTTCACTCAAGGCGCTGCGTTCGTGAACGCAACGGTTTCAGAGAATCATCGTACGGCGAAGCTAACGCATCCCGCTCGCCGGATTATCATCGATGCAGTTCACGACTCAATTCTGAGTTGATAAACTCCGCCCACAATTGCACGCAAATTTTGCTTTCGGAAGTAACTCATGTCAGATAAGACGAATGTGTTCTGTGGATGTATTCCAGCCTTGATGACTCCCTGCTCCGCCAGCGGTGTACCTGATTTCGATGCATTGGTTTCGAAAGCCAGGGATCTCATCAAAGCTGGCATGAGGGCAGTCGTTTACTGCGGATCCATGGGCGATTGGCCGCTGCTGACAGACGCCCAGCGACAGGAAGGTGTCCGAGCCCTGTGTGCCGCAGGAGTTCCGGTTGTCGTAGGCACCGGAGCACAGAATCCATCGATCGCAGCAGCGCATGCAGCTCACGCGAAGAATGTCGGCGCGGCAGGATTGATGGTGATTCCACGAGTTTTGTCACGCGGCACATCTGCAGCCGCTCAACGCCATCACTTTGCGGGAGTTCTTAAAGCGGCCGCAGGTTTACCGGCCGTCATTTACAACAGCCCGTATTATGGATTCGAAACAAAGGCCGATCTGTTCTTTGACCTGCAGCGCGAGTTTTCGAATCTTGTGGGGTTCAAGGAATTCGGCGGAGCGGAGTCTTTGAGCTACGCCGCCGAACACATCACCAATCGCGATCCGGGTCTGACGTTAATGGTGGGTGTCGATACACAGGTCTATCATGGATTTGTGCACTGCGGTGCAGCGGGAGCCATCACTGGCGTCGGCAACGCACTGCCTCGTGAAATCTTGCGACTGGTAGAACTCTGCGAAAAAGCTGCTGCTGGCTGTCCTGAATCACGTCGCCTTGCATGGGAGCTCAATGAAGCGCTGACAGTTCTTTCAACTTATGATGAAGGTCCGGATCTTGTCCTGTACTACAAGTACCTGATGGTGCTGGAAGGTAATCCGGAATACACACATCATTTCAATCAATCTGATGCCCTGAACCCAAGCCAGCAGGAATTCATAAGATCGCAGTGGCAGTTGTTCCGCACATGGTGGAGCAAATGGAATCAGACGTAACTGCAAGTCATGCCAGATTTCGTTCGGCCACCATGCAGTTACGTTCACAAGATCGCCGCGAGACTTTGGCTCTCGATCAATCATGAAATCTATCGTGAGCCAAAATAAAACAGCATGAGAGCCAGAGCGATGTTGTGAGTCATTGGCGGCAGCAGGTCGGGCATCGATATAAGTTCTGGCACACCTGCGACAGCGACCGCCACCAGCACGACGATGGCTTTGAGGTCTCCCCACCATGCTGAAGTTGGGCGACCCGATCGGCTGCCAAACCACGTACCGATGTTTCTGACAATTGCACCAAGCGCATACGCAGCCACAATTCCTAGTAAAGAAACCGCACGTGGTTCCCAAAGTCTGTCTTGACGATAGAGAAAAACTCCCAGCGCAACGAATGCTCCGATAATCAAGAGGCGAATGCTGTGGCGCGGCAGGTAGAGCGGATTGCCTTCTCGTTCCAGAACTCCCTCCCTCTGAATCCTGGCGAGCACTTCGGGCGGCAACGATACGAATCGCCGAGACGTAAAATAGTGTGCCAATGCAATCATCAAGGTCTCAGTCCAGACGAGATCAAGCTTGCTTCCTCTTGCGACGCTCAGAGTCACAATCGACACGATAAACAAGGTCAGGATCGCTCGAACGCTTCCAACGGGCAAGCCGAGAGGCGGCCAATACTTCGGTGAGCCCTCAGGTTCCAGTGTCATCATTTCGCCCCTAATGATTGATGCCGAGCTGCTGGCATGAAAAAGGGGGACCGCTGTCCCCCTTGGTGCTCATGCTGGTTCATTTCAGTTGCTGAACTTAGTGACTAGCAACAGCAGCGATACCTTCTAAAAATCCCTGCAACTGGCGGCTGCGAACCGGATGCTGCAGCTTTCGTACGGCCTTCGCTTCAATCTGGCGAACGCGTTCACGAGTCACCTTGAAAATGCGGCCAACTTCTTCAAGAGTGTAGGTGTAGCCGTCACCAAGACCATATCGTAACTTGATAATTTCGCGTTCGCGGTATGTCAGAGTCTTCAGAACAGTGTCAATTTTATCCTTCAGCATTTCAGTCGCTGCATTGCTGACAGGGCTATCGGTGCTGCGGTCTTCCAGGAAGTCTCCGAACGCACTGTCGTCGCTTTCGCCAATCGGCTTGTCGAGACTGATTGGCTGGCGAGAAATTCGCATGACGCGGCGAGCTTCATCCATTGGGATGCCAGCTAGCTCTGCCATTTCTTCGACCGTTGGTTCGCGTCCGATATCCTGGAGAAGTGTTCTCGCAGCGGCACGAAGGCGAGTCATTGTTTCAATCATGTGCACGGGCACACGGATCGTGCGAGCCTGATCCGCTATGGCACGTGTGATCGCTTGTCGAATCCACCATGTTGCGTAGGTTGAAAACTTGTAACCTCGGCGATATTCATATTTATCAACCGCCCGCATCAGGCCGGTGTTCCCTTCCTGGATCAGGTCCAGAAACGTCATGCCACGGTTTCGATACTTTTTCGCAATAGAAACAACGAGTCGCAGGTTTCCGCCCGACAGATCTCGCATCGCTTTATCATATTCCGCATGACGCTGCTGGATGGTGAGCATTTGAGCCGCCATGGATTCCGGCGTCTCTTTGGTCAGTTCCATCAGATCGTCGAGCTCTTTTTGCAGACAGATTCGTTCATCCTGAGCAGACGACAGATTTCGAAGACTCGTTATCTGCTCATGCAGTTCTGTCATGCGATTGGAAATCTGCTCCAGACGTTTCATGCACGGCTGCAGACGTTGAGTCCTCAAACTCAACTCTTCCAACAGCGTGACGCAGCGACGACGACGTTCTGTCATGCGTTGCTGAATTTCTGTTCGGGCTGCCGCGGTCAGATCTTTCGTCTTCAACCTGGCGTAGTCTTCCAGATCGCGTTGACGAATGTTTGCGATCGTTGCCAAATTGATCGGCATACGGCCAAGAATCTGCTCTTTCTCCAGGCTCTCGGTCATCGAAACCTTGATCGTGCGATCAAACGGCAATTCGCTGCGATGCACTTTGATCAATGTTTCATGACAGAAATTCAGCGCGAATTCGCTGGTAAGCAGAGCACGACGGAAACGGCGGCGAGAAACTTCGATCTGTTTGGCAAGGAAGATTTCTTCTTCGCGAGCCAGCAGCGGAATCTCGCCCATTTGAGACAAATACATGCGAATCGGGTCTTCAGTGCCGCGTGAAGAATCTTCGCCGTCGATCCTGATTTCGGGACGGCGTTTCTTACGAAGCGCAAGTGGTTCGCCGCTGTCGTCCTTTACCGGATCAGCGACAATCTGCATGTTCAATTCTTCAAGACAGCTGATCAGATTATCCAGCTGCTGCGGATCGGTAGCTTCGTCAGGCAGAAACGCGTTGACTTGCGAAAATAGCAGATGTCCTTGTTTCAGGCCTGTTTCGATCAATTCGCGAAGGGATTCATCAAGGCGATACATGTTATGCTCCTGTGGTTCTTATGGTCTTCAGATGATGCGCTGCAGTTAACGTGCCGTTATGGCAAAAAACGCCACATCACGTGACGACAGTCTTACTTCATGGATGAAGGATGACCCATTTGACTTTGACGAAAATTGTAAAGTCGGCGGAGCGCGTCTTTTGTGTCGTCGTCGAGTTCGCTCACGGGCTTAGCCGTTTGAGACAATAATTGTTTCGACACGAGGTTCAGTCGTTTTTCTCGCCGCTCCAGAATGGGTCCGAGAACCCGTTCCAGATGGTTTGGTACCGAGGTACCACTTTGCTCATGCTGGCCCGGCTGGTCCATCATGAGTCTGAAAATCCCTTTCTCTTCCGCCGAATCGACCACCGCATTGATCAGACTCAGAAGATCTGAATCTGATTCTGCAGCAATGACCAAACGGCTGAGTTCCGGAAGGTCTCCGTCTTCCTTCCACAGGTCTATGCACAACGCCAGCAGCCGCTGATGTCGCACATTTTCAAAGTCATCCGCACCGATGTGGTGCCGAATGAAATCAATGGTCTCCGGACAAGTCAGAATAATCTCCAGCATCTCTCGTTCCGCTCGCTCCATGGCGTTTTCGGGACGGGGTGCAACCGCGGTCGGCTGTCGATCAGCGTCCCGACGGAAAACATTCTTCTTGTCTGTCTTGTTTCGAATATCTTTCAGCTGCTGGCGAGCCGTTCTTTCGTCAACCTGAACTCGCCAGCACACGCTACGAAGAATCATGTCTTCGCGAGCTGTTCCGGCAAGCCCCTGCGACTCTGCAAGGAACTCCACCATTTGATTCAGAATCTGCTGGCGCCCGGCCACAGATTGTGAATCCGTACGTTTCAGAACCGATTGCAATTTGTATTCCCACGCCTCGGGGGCCGTGTTGACGAGCTTGTAAAATTCCTCGGATGAGTGTGTTTCAAGGTAGTCTGCTGGGTCTTTGCCTGACGGAACATTCAGAACTCGAAGATCCAGATCCTGAGCAAGAAATCGAGAGATTGACCTTTCTGCCGCCTGTTGCCCTGCGGCATCACTGTCGTAAACCAATACAACCTTTTCAGCAAAACGTCGCAAAAAACGCACATGCTCTTCGGTCATCGCGGTCCCCAGGGTGGCCACCGCGTTCTTTACACCAGCCTGATGACAGGCGATGCAGTCCATGTATCCTTCTACAATAATCGCCGTTTTTTTCTCTCGTATGGCATCACGAGCCACGTTGAAAGCGAACAACATTCGCCGTTTTTGAAAGATTGCACTTTCTAAACTGTTCCAGTATTTCGCATCACTTTCAATGTTGCCTCCTGGCAACACTCGTCCTCCAAACGCAACCGGCCGACCACGTTCGTCAAAGATCGGAAACACCAAACGACCAACGAGGTTGTCAAAATACCCCTGTCCGTTGTCTCGTTCTCGTATCAATCCCGCAGAAACAAGTTGTGCAGGAGTAAACTTTCCTTTCGCCTTTTCAACGAACCAGTTCCAATCTTCCGGATGATATCCCAGCTTGAAATTCGTAACGGTTTCAGCCGAAAGTTGCCGCTTCAGAACATACTGTCGAGCATTCTCGGCTGAAGGTCCTGTCTTCAGCGTCTGATTCATCAAATTGACGGCCCATTCGACCACAACTAAAGAATCTGCCTTACGGCTTATATTTTCCGGTGTCCCGCTGGTGCGGGACTTCTTTGGCATCTCCAGTCGAGCACGCCGTGCCAGCGATTCGATCGCCTCCGGAAACGGCACTCGTTCAATTTCCATCACCCAGCGAAAACAATCTCCGCCCTGATCGCAAACCCAGCATCGATAGGATTGTCGATCAGGATAAACATGAAACGAAGGATTTTTGTCATCGTGAAACGGGCACAACCCGACGTAGTCACGACCACCGTGCAACGGCTTCAGAGCAACCACTTCGGACACCAGATCCACAAGGTTTGTGCTGGACCGAACAAGTTCCTTGAAATCTTCACCAACAGCCTGTAACACATTCGACTCCGATAGAGTGATCCGTCAAACCTTCGGACTTCGACTCGACGACCCCTGCATGCGATGCCAATCGTTCGCGCAGCCAAAACGGCTAAGGATTGATCAACGTTGCCGGCAGGCATATAGAAATCATCAGGAGCGTCATTGCTCAACTGGTGAGGATACACTTTGCGACGCCCGAAGTCTGCTTCCTGAACTCCTCGTCCGGCGTCGCGCAATTCTATCCGCAAAAGGCTTGCGGTCAAGCTCTTGCTATAGCTGGAATCCCCGAAAGCGGGCGACGCAAAGTCATGCATGGCACAACGTCGCAGGCTTATGTTTGGTGCATTTTCCACGCTTCCGGAAGACGCAAACCAGTCGCTGTGACATGCAGTCACACCCACAATTCACCAGTTGGAACAATCGAGGCACTGCAAGCCGAATTCTTGCCCCCCCATGAAAAATTGCGTTTGACGCCGTCCAAAACGCGAATTCCAATTGGCCTGGCCGGTGAGCGGCAAATCCCGAATTGTGGACAAATGGCACAAAAATCAAGTCAGACTGCTCAACAACAGGATCAAACTGACTATGTTCGAGACGTGTAGGCTCGCCAGACGAACGACCAGATAATCACCATCAATGCAATCGCCGTGGTCAGGATGGAAAGCCATGCCTGACGACGGCCACTTGCAGCGACAGTTTTAACAGGCTCCAACACGGCGTCACGAGGTTCCTGTACGATGACCATCCAGCCGATATTGCTGACCGGCGCCATGGCGGCCAGCCATTCATTTTTGAAAAGAGACGCTCCTGGATCGGATAATCTGCTGATAGGATCTTGGTAAGTCTCCAGTTTGACTTCTGAAGGATTTCCGTTCGATTGAGCGGCCTGAATCGCCGCGACTGTCGCTTTATCAAGAAACAAACTGTCGAACAGATCCGTGTCAGTATTGTTCTTTTCTGCAGCATGAACAATGTCTTCGGTCAGGTACGGATGATCCAACAGACGCCAATCGGTCGTGTCCCGGGCTTCAACCAGCGCAATCAATCGTTGAACTCCATCCGTATCCGGTTTGCTGACGACACGGCCCATGCGTTCCTGCAAATCGCCTAAGTGGACAGATCGAGCCAGGATCCCAATGACTTCGCCCTTTTTGTTTTTTACGGGAACACTCAACGCCACAGTTTGCCGTCCCGTCGTTGTACTCTTGTAGGCATTGCAGACATGTGGCCGCTGCAGCGGAGCAATGTCTTCCGGTATTCGATTCGCGGGATAATCTTCGCCACGACCGTGGAAATAATCTCGGTAGGAAAAATCTTTGCCCAACGTAACATCGCTGAACTCTTGACGCCAGATTTGAATGCCTTTTTGATTTGTCAGGAACCAGCTGGTATCCGGACCGCGATCATGCTTCTCATTCGACGCTGCAGAACGTCGCCATGCATCGTTCAGCAGTTCCAGCCAGCGTGGTGCTGTTATGTTCTCGTCACGCCCTTTCCGCCGGACCTCAGCCACAATATCGTCAGAATTGCGACTCATCAATTCTTCAAGAGCCTCGGAGAGTTCTCGATCGGAAAGAACCGTCTCCAGTTCTTCCAGTCGGTTGCGCATTTCAAGATCTAGGGCTGCGGCTTGAAGGCGAGCCGTCAAAGCATCACTTTCCAGCGCTCGGCTGGTGATTTGCTTCAAAGCGCTGTCGAGATTACCACGCATGGCGTTCATGAAAATCGGAATCATCACTGCCATGAGTAGTATGGGTGCCAGGAACCCGGCAATCAACATGGGTCGTCGAGAACGGACGCGTTCCCGATCATCCAAAGCATCACGAATCGCCTGCGCATTCGGAAATCGCTGCGATGGGACAACAGACAGGCATCGCTCGACAATACCAGCCAGACGTCCGTCAACACCTTTGACTTGACGATGTTCCGTTGGGATTCCACTTTCTGTGATGATCTTCTGGTACAGGTGCAGCCGTTCGTCGAGGGTTGCGGCAGATTCCAGTTTCCGCTGCATTGCTTCCGTACGATGCGGTGGATTTCCAGTGAGCAGGTGATACAAAATTGCTCCGACGGCATACACATCCCATCGAGCGTCAGGCAGCGCGTCCAGATTTGCCTGCTCCGGTGCCATGTAATACAACGTGCCAAGGGCCGGGCTTTGTTCGTGTGACATTCGAGCCTGGCCGAAATCGCACAGTCGCGAGTGCATCTGCCCGTCCAGCAAAACATTGTCTGGCTTCAGATCACAATGCAGCACGCCGGCACCATGAGCGTCAATAAGTGCGTTGCAGATCTCCCCGACAATCCGGACGGAATCATCAATGGACAGCCGCCTTTGAGCCATGAATCCGCCGAGCGATCCGTTCTCAAAATACTCCATGACAAAGTAGGGCGGTTCTGAATTCCAGCCGACGTCCAACAAACGCACGATGTTGTGTGATGTGTAAACGGCGGCAAGTTTTTCGACTTCGCGGCTGAGCATCGACCAGTTGAGACCGCGTTGATGCGGATAGAATTTCACAGCTACCATGCGACCAGTTCGGTCTTCGCGTGCCAGCCACACAGTTCCGTAGGCACCCATTCCAAGTCGCCGGACGATGGAATAGCCTTCAATCTGGGCAGGCGGAGTCTTGCCTTGCAGGCTCAGGCGACGCGATCGTTCCTGATCATCATCGTTTTGGATTTCCGTATCGTTCGAACCTGCCACAGATGCAACTCATTCAATAAACGCATTAGAATACAACAGTGGCCGTGATTGTACTCAGAGTCATGCAGTTTTTGAAACGGCCAAGTCATCGACAACCTAAAGGCAGAAACATGACGACCAACTCTCCAAAATCCCGTGGCGAACTTTGTTCCACACGCTGCGTTCCGTGCGAGGGCGGAGTTCCCAAATTGACAATGGATGAAGCGGCGGCTCAGCTGCAGGAAGTGCCCGGATGGGAACTGCTTGCTGGCCCTGATCGAATCCGGAAGTCATGGGTCGTGCGAAATTTCCTTGCGGGCATGAGCTTCTTTGCAGAGGTGACCAAAGTTGCGGAAGCAGAAGGGCACCATCCCGATCTGCATCTGGTTGGCTATCGCAACGTTTCGATTGAAATCTGGACGCACGCGATTAATGGCCTGTCGCTGAATGATTTTATCCTGGCCGCAAGGATTGACGAGCTGCCGATCGAACTCCGAAGTCGATAATCAAAGGTTCCACTTCGGAAGCGTGAATCACTCCGGGACGAGTCTCAAGGCTTAGCATTAAGCAAAAAACAATCGCCAGAATTTGGAGTGCAATTCGCCAGAATTCGCAGTGCGTCGCTTTTTAGGCGTAATCCACTGCGACTAGAACCGCATCCAACCGCCGTCATTAATCGTTACTCGTTCTCCACCGTTTGACTTAACCGGCAATGCCGGCCATGACACATTCCCAGCCTGTCGATCATCGCTGACATGTCGGCGCGTTGGTGCAAAGTAGTAGGTTGAGTTTTCAACGTCGTAAATCGACTTTCTCCCCCAAAGCTGAGCCAGAGAGTCCTGATACAGAATCGCCCACTCGTCAGTATGTTTTCCCATTTCCCGAACCGACGGCCCCTGTTCACGTGAGAGCAGAACGAGATCCGGGTGATGAAAACTCAGAGCCCTCGCTGGATCAAAGGAAGGAGCTTCAGGGCTGCGATAGCGGTGTTTCGGATCATCCGTACCCAGCCAGAAATCAAAGTAGATGTCAGTGATTTCACGGGGGTAGCAGGTTTCAAATCGGCCATCAACAGCGACAAGTGACTGCCGTTCCTGCTCGTGTTCTTCGGCAAAACAGCCAATTGCGTATTGCGCCCAGTTGAAAGTGACGACCACTTTGCCGTGCAAATCCTTGTCATGCATAAACTGCATGGCGGCGACAGGGAATTCTGTACGATCCACTGTCACATCCGTCAACTGTGGTACCAGTCTCAGGCTGCAGAGCAACACAACTGCCAATAGAATCAGATTTCCAGGCAGCAGTCCACGAAGCGGTGTTGTTGCAGCCTCACTGTCCTGCTCGCGTTCCTTCACTCGACGTTGAAATCCAGCAGTCGCGAAAGTGATCATCAGGTTGAATGGCTGTTGAACAAAAAATCCGCAAACGATCGCGAAGATCGAAATGTGGCGACAATGAGACATTCCTTGCCACAACAACAACAGCATTAGAATTGACTGCGAAACAAACTGTGACGTCAGAATCTTGTGGCGATGTTGACGCAGTGCAAGTGCAAAACCACCGACGGCCACGCTAAGCAACATCCAGAAGCGAAGGGCTTCAAATGTCCAAAGCTCCAATGGTCCCCAGTCTGCGATTTCCGGGCGAGGCAGCTTCAAAGCGGCGAGCATGAATTTCCAAAGAGTAACACCGTACGGATTCAAAAACGTTGCGGCAATTGAAGCGGTAGTCACTGCCACCAACAGCCCCAGAGATGCTACGGCCTTCCTCCCAAACGCGAACAGCAACTGCATGGAAACAAGTCCATGATAGGCGACCATCATCGCAACACCGGCTGCAAATCCTCCATGCGAATTTGTCCAGAAGCACAGCAAGGCTGGCAGTAACCACAGGA
Organism: Planctomycetota bacterium; assembly: GCA_031429275.1. GTDB lineage: Bacteria > Planctomycetota > Planctomycetia > Planctomycetales > Planctomycetaceae > SXXK01. The sequence goes on along the minus strand of JANOZG010000750.1, from coordinate 12,359 downwards.
CCTGCATTTGCCGAAACAAGACAGGAAGCCGCGCGTTGCAATAAGTTCCATCGGGACAATGAAACGCCCGCTTCCAGATCGCCAGCATGGCCGCGAGACTCACGTAGCTCAGAATCTGCGGTCGAAAATGCCAATGAAATTGCAGATTGATGGCCACCAGAAACACGGTGACCCCAATCGCCAGCCAGCAACATTCATCTCTCCGCGCGCTCCACATCATCAATCCCAGGATGATGATTGCCAGAACAAGTTTCATTGCCGGCAGCCCCAGCATCCCGAAGGAATCCACTGTCCACGCCAGCAGTAACTCCGCGATATTCTCATGGTTCACCCACTGAGCACCAACGGCTGCGAATGACCACGTGGTCGTCCGTGGCAATGTGCCGTCGCGCAACACTTCGCGTCCGTACTGCACGTGTCCCCACAGATCCGGATCGGCGCAGTTCGATGCCATGGAACTCAGGCCAATGCAGAGGACGGCGGCAACGATGAGTGCCTTTCGCAGCATGTGGTGTCGCACAGTGTCAACAGTTCTCATAGACTCGGATTGCCGTTGTTCTGGAATCGTTCGTTCGCAATGCGTTCTGAATCCGAACCGCGTGGAATTCGAAGCGGTTTGCCGACTGTCAATCGATCCGGACTGGCCATGCGGTCACGATTGGCGTCGTAGATTTCGCTGTATTTGTTGGGCGATCCAAGCGTTCGCTGAGCGATACCCGAGAGGGTGTCGCCGTATTTTACGACATACTCTTCAAAATCCTCCGGCGGTTCAAAGTCGAACGCCGGTTCGGTCGCAAGAGGCTGATCTTTTGAACCGCTTGGGTGTTCTGATTGCTGCGTGGAGGTTTTAGCGACGTCAGCAGGCTTGGATTCGACAGGCATCAATGGCGGAAGTTTCCCAAAGGTCTTTTCTTCTGCCTGATCAACGGACTCTTCAGAATTCCCATCAAGGAACTTCAGCGACGAATCTGTCGAGGCAGGACCAGATCGATTTGCGACACGACGTTTTTTGGGTCGATAGCCGTCCAGGTCCTCATCGCGGACGTCTTCGGTTTGCTGAGCGGCGAAGCTCCCGGAACCAACGGGGACGGGTACCGTCTTATTGCGTTCGTCCATTTTCTGCAGCACGTCTCGTAGGGTCCACTGCTGATCGGCTTCAGCAGGTTCGGATATTTCTTCCGACTTGCTGTCGTTCAAGTAGACTGCGACGTCTCGTTCGCGAAGACGTTGATTGAGCTCCTGTTCACGACGAATCCCAGGCACCTTCGTCGACAGTAAAGGCTCGTTACGAAAGAAGAGCGCAGCAACGATCCCGACGAGGAGGATGCCCATTGCAAAACCGATTTTGCGGTCTGTGTGCATGGTGTTGCGGGTTGCTTAAGACTGACGTCCTTAGAAACTATCGTCGGCGAGCATCGGCAAAAACTGCCGAACTGTTGCCGCTTCATCGGTTTCGGCCGCCGCCGCCCTTGACTTAAATGAAAACAGAGCGAAATCGCTGGATTCGCAAGATTTGTCGTTCGAGGCGGTCTAAACCAACGAAAAACATCGAAAATCATCCGCCAGGATTCACAGCCGCGGCGCCAGCCAGCGTCGTTCGCTCATTTGGACTGCGGAGATTTTGGACATTCCATGCCGCATTCCAGCAGCCAAACTGCCAGGCGAAATGTCTTTGTAAGTCGACTGGCAACTTCTTTTGCATCTCTGCGGCCAGCGGCAATCACATAGACGGTCGAGCCGCTGCCCGACATGAACGCAGGGCGACGAATAATCTGAGGAATGCGATTCAGCAGAGTCTGCATTTCCGGATTCAGTTGTGATGCCGCATCCGTCAGTCGGTTAAAGATCAAAGACGAAAGGTTTCCGGTTCCCTGCAAAACGGCGCGCACAAGTTCCGCTGAAGAACGGGGCTTGTCGGCCATTATTGTTTGACGAAAAACGGCGGGAGTTGAATTTCCTGTGCGCGGTCGAAAAGCAACGAAGAACATTTCCTTCGCTAACTTGATCGGTTGAATAATTTCACCACGACCGCGACACACCGCCGCCGCCGCCCCGCTCAAAAGGAAATTAATATCGCTGCCAAGTGATGCTGCTATTGAGTGCAGATGAGAATCGGAGACGTCCAAGTCCCAGAGCTTCCTGCATCCCAACAATGTTGTTGCAGCGTTGCTGGAACCGCCTCCAAGTCCGGATTCCGGTGGAATGCGTTTATGCAGAATGATGCGTGCCCCCACGGGTTTGCGTGCTGAATCTCGGCTTGCTGCAAGCAACGCGTCACGCTGCAAGGCAAGCGCCGCCTTGACGATAAGATTGCGCTCATCAAGCGGCATGGTGGCCCGAATATCGGGCGAAGTCGCATCGCTTAGGCTCAGCGTGATGTCAGGAGAACTGGTCCGTTGAAAGGTAAGCTGATCGCAGAACTTCGTCCGTACCATCACCGTTTCGAGTTCGTGATAACCGTCTGGCCTTTTGCCAAGAACTTCGAGGAAGATATTCAGCTTCGCAGGGCTGCTGAGCACGATCGGCTGACCACTGCGCCCCGGAGTGGAACCGCATGTCACGGCATATTCATTACTGCACGGGCGCTGCAGATTAGTCATTCCGTGCGTTCCAGCTAGGAAATCAAGCCAGTGTCAGGGGAAGTTGTTCTGGCATAGTCCTGCATCTCCTGCAGGGACTCCTGAATCGTTTTGACTTCAAGACCATCAAAGCTCGCACGAACTGGCAGAGTCGTCAGTTGATGAGTTCGAGTTGACCGAAAATGTGAATCGGCCATTTGAAATTGCCATACAAGGACAGTCACGCCGCAGCAAACTGCGATTCCAATCCATGTCAGCCAAGGTGTCATTTCTGTCGCCCGAGACACAATCGTCTGAGGCGGTATCCGCTGAATCTTCCCTGCCAGAAACAATGCAGTGATACCGAGCTCTCCTTCGCCCTTTTTGCCTTTCGCTGCGTACCCTTCGCGTTTAAAAAAGTATCCCGTCATTTCAACGTCCGGAGCTTCGACGCCAGCAACCTCAGGATTCGGCAAACCAGACTCCGCCGAAACCGCAACCACATGCACCAGTTGCTTTCCTGAATCGTGCGTAGAAATCCAGGCATCGTATGCATTCTTGAGGCCGAACGACTGTGTCGATTGGTCGATAGCGAATGGTGTCAGTCGACGCAAACGGCCTCGCAATGTAAACGCTTTGCCTCGGCAGGATTGCGGCGAATCCATGAAGAGAGGGAATTGAGCCTCAGGAAGAACCTCCATGTCGCTCCTTTTCAGCTTCTGCGCCATTCGCAGCGTACCAAACCATGCCGCCATTTCCGTAGAAAGAACGCCGAGTCGGTCATCAACGATCGTACGAGTCAGAACGGGAGGAACCACGGGAACGCCGTTGAAATCCGTCGTCGGCACGGATTCCATATCCTTGATACCTTCGCTGTCCAGCATTGAAGCATACTCGCCGGCGATTTCGTTGGCCGCCGAACCGCTGACAAAGAATTCACCCGGACGAAGTTCATTCGTACCAAGCAGACTCTCGCTCAGGGCCGGAGGGCGAGGCACAGTCGGCGAGGTACCGGTAAATATGTCGGCAAAAAAACTGGATTTACCAGTGATTGCGAGCAATAACACGACTAACCCGGCACCAATGATGATCATCCTCATTCGACGCTGGCTGCGGGCGAGCGAATCTCCTTGGGATTTTCCTCTCGAATAAAATCTCACGGCACGACTCCTGTTGAGCTGTGTGAATTGTTCTGCGGCAACCAAGACCATCCTGGCGTTGCCAACGGCCTGCTGCCGAAAACCCACGATCGGATTGTACGACGACATCAACAACAGACTCAAGCCATACCCCCTATTCTAACGCCGTCTGGAGGCAAATCGTCACTTTTATGAAGGAGTCGCAATCGATCAGGGCGATGTCAGATCTGCCACACCGTGCCCTCAATTCGATGACATTCCTGGACTGCTCGCAGTGAGACTTCAAGGTAAAGTAGAAAAATATTCAGGAAGCTGGAATTACCGAGACGGTGAGTTTTTGTCTCTGGACGCCAACAGCCGATCGTGCAATCCTTGGGACGAAAGAATTGAGATCAATCAAAGTGGCTCGCAAATTGCACCGTGTTGAACGTGACACTTTCGAGCATTCTGTTGCAGCCGCGAGATACATCCGAATCAGGGGGATCCTTTTATGACACACTTTCCTCGCCGAAATAGAGGCCGTTTGCTTTCTCTGATCGCTGCGATGCTGACATCGTCCCGACTTCTGTTCGCACAGGATCAACTGCCTGCTGCACAACTGCCGACGACTGACAACGTTCCCGTTGATGGCGTCACTGTTGAAGGCGTCACTGTTGAAGGCGTTCGCAGCAATGAAGATGTGGCCGTCGAACCGCTGGCCATTTCTCAGGATGCCGCAGATTCTGTCCGTACGTTCCCGCCGTCGACTCTGGAACAGGCAACCCAGGCAGACATCATTCCTGCCGATCCACAGATCGAAAACGCACTGCCGCCCTTCAGTGCTGATGAAATGGCTGAAGAAGATCGCGACGATCTCTTGCGTGGGCCGGTGCATGAGGCATTTGCCGAACAGGTCAATTCAGATCCAACACCCAACTTGATTGTTACGGAACAACCGCCAGAGGCTGTTGAAGAATTGCCACCCGCGCTGAAACCAAATGGTCGCGAAGTCGAATGGATTTCCGGCTACTGGGCATGGGACGAAGATCAGGACGACTTCATCTGGATCAGTGGCGTTTGGCGAGAAATTCCTCAGGGGTTCCGCTGGCTGCCTGGATACTGGACCGAGGTGGAAGGTGGATATCAGTGGATTTCAGGAACGTGGGTCTCCACGCAGACAACTGAAATTGAATACCTTGCTGATGCGCCGCCTGAAACTCTCGAATTGGGACCAGTCGGTGTTGCTCCGGCAAACGACCAAATCTGGATTCCGGGAAACTGGATGTGGAACGAAAATCGTTATGCCTGGCGTCCGGGATATTGGTCAGCAGGATATGACAATTGGGTCTGGATTCCCGCTCGATACCAGTCTACCCCTCGCGGCTATTACCACTGCGCTGGTTACTGGGACTATCCAGTCAATCGGCGAGGTGTGTTGTTTGCCCCTTCGTCCTTTAACCGCCGTTTTCGCAACAATCGGATCACTCGATTTACGCCGCGAGTCGTCGTTTCAACAGATTTGCTGACGACGCACTTTTGGGTGCGACCACGCTATCGACATTACTACTTCGGCAACTATTACAACGTTGCATACGCCAATCGTGGACTCACACCATGGTGTCAGTATCCTCAGCAACGACGCACTTTTGATCCACTATTCGCTTATTACAGCCGGGGCCAGCGTGCAAATGTCTATCAGAACCAACTAAACGTTCAGTTTAATCTGTTTGTCAATCAGCCTAATCGCCGCCCAGCAATCACCTTCCGTGATCAGGATCGTTGGCAGCGCGATGGAGGACTCAATCTGCGGCCGAACGATCTATTGGGCAACAGATTCCAGAATCTCGTTGACAATTCGATCCAGGATCGCAGCGGCCTGCAATTTGTTCGCCTGGAGAATCGCCAACGCGAGCAAGTCCAGGAGGAAGCCCGTGGACTACGTGAACTTCAAAATCAACGACGCGACGTTGAACGGAGTCTGGCTCAATTGCAGAAGATCCGGGACCGAGAGTTGATATCGCCACCACAAGGCAACGAAGTCGCCCCTCCCGGTCTGCGCGAGCGACTGGATCGTGCTGTTGAATCACGCGATGCAAACGACGATGGCCCAAAATCAGCCAAAGACGGAAACGCAAGAAACGATAAAAAAATCGATCTTGACGACAACCCGCTGAACAAAGTTGATGATTCCTCGGACTCTCGCACCTTAAGTGACCGCCGCAAAGCGGATAATCGCGAACAAAAAGCTGACGATGTGAAGGCTAGTGATTTAAAAGCAAATGATGTGAAAGATCGTGACGCAAAAGTGCGAGGAACGGTCGCAGATTCTCTTCGACTCAATCCAAAAGCGGGACCGCCCAAAGGCGGCGCATTGCGGAAAGAGATCGAGAACGCGGCTCAGGATGTTTCCCAAAGCAAAGAGAATTCTAAGAATCGGATCAATCAAAAAGTTGAGACTGCCAAAGAACAGGCGTCCGAAAGAACGGAAAACGCTGCAGCTCGCCGGATCGAACGAACTGGTGCGCCAGATCGACTAAAACTTCCACCAGCAACTCGATCGATTGATACAAATCCATCTCCCGGAGTGACAGATACCAAAAAGCCTTCAGGAGTTCAGGATTCCGGCAAGGTCCAGAATAATCGAGCTGAATCCCGTGTTCGATCAAACATCGAAGGTCCAGTCAACGGCGTCATTAAGAACACACCAGCGATTCGGAATGGTGCCGAAGTGCGTGAGCGAAGTCGTGCTACGGACAAACCAGCGGAGAATTCACCAGCGATCAAGCGAGAATCAACACCACGACAAACACCTGCTCAACGCCCACCAGCAAATGAACGACCAGCGCCCATTCAACGTGCGCCAGCAGTTGAACGACAAACGCCCGCTCAGCGACCGGCAGCAATTGAACGACAAACGCCCGCTCAGCGACCGGCAGCAATTGAACGACAAACGCCCGCTCAACGACCGGCAGCAGTTGAACGACAAACGCCCGCTCAACGACCGGCAGCAGCAGAACGGCAAGCGCCAGCAGCGCGAACAGCGCCAGCTCGCAATCAAGGTGGGGACGGTGCCGCGCGATCAACCCCAAACACCTCTGCACCGCGAGGTGATTCCGGCGCCCGAGAGCGCTCACGCCCAGCCCCGGCTGTCACTCCGGGACGCGTTAGTGGAGGAGCCGGTACTGGAGCAGGTGCCGGGGCTGCTGGAGCGGGTGGAAAACGAGGCCGCGGAAAATAGCATGTCCACAATCCAGCCGTGAATTCATCCGCGATTAATGCGTTAGAATCGGCATTTGGCCATCGAACCAGCACGACAGCAGATTCACCCACGACCTACGATTCGTCAGAAAGTTTGACGCAACGGTGGCGACATTGTTAGACAGCGTTACCATTTCCACCGTTGGAAGTATTTCGTACAGGTTATTTGAAATCTGGAGATAGATCTCGTGGGAAAATCGGTCGTGCTGGCCTACAGCGGTGGTTTGGATACGTCAGTTCTGGTTGGATGGCTGCAGGACGAAGGTTACGACGTTCACTGCCTCTACGTGGATCTCGGCCAGCCCTGCGAAGACCGTGCGGCAATTATGCAGAAAGCCCGTGACATCGGCGCGAAATCGGCCGAGCTCTTGGACGTCACAGAAGAACTTTGCCGGGACTTTGCATTCCCGGTACTTCAGTGGCAGGCTCGCTATGAAAACATTTATCTTCTCGGCACAAGTATCGCTCGCCCGCTGATCGCCAAGGCCTGTCTGCAGCGTGCTCGCGAAGTCGGAGCAGAAGCATTTGTCCATGGAGCGACCGGCAAGGGTAACGATCAATGTCGATTCCAGCTGGCCGCGGAAGCTCTGGAACCGGGCATTCATATTATTGCTCCGTGGCGAATCAAGAAGTTTCGCGACCTGTTTCCCGGCCGGACGGAAATGCTCGCGTACTGCGAAAAGAAGAACATCCCAGTTAAAGCAACGTCAAAGAAGCCATATTCCAGCGACGAAAACTGTTTGCACATCAGCTACGAAGCTGGCGACCTCGAAGATCCAACCGTCGATGGTCAGAGCGTCATCGATTTTGGTATGACCGTGTCCCCACAAGAAGCCCCGGACAAAGAAGAAAGCGTAACGATCACTTTTGAATCGGGCGTGCCAGTTGCGGTCAATGGCAAGGTCTTAGGTGCTGCACCTTTGGTGAAAGAACTCAACGTCATCGGCGGACGCAATGGCTGTGGCCGCATCGACATTGTCGAGAACCGCTTTGTTGGCATGAAAAGTCGTGGTGTTTACGAATCTCCAGGCATGACATTACTGTACGCGGCCCATCAAGGCCTGGAGCAAATGACACTTGACCGCGACTTGACGCACTTGCGGGATTCATTAAGCCCTCAGGTCGCCGAAATGGTTTACTATGGCTTCTGGTACTGTGCAAAAATGGACGCCTTGATGGCCTTTATTCGCGAGGCTCAGAAACCGGTCACCGGGGAAGTGAAACTGACCCTGTACAAGGGCAATGTTCGTGTCAGCAGCCGCAAGTCGCCGTACAGTTTGTACAAGGCCGACATCGCCAGCATGGAAGGCGGCGGTTCCTACGATCAAACGGATGCCGAAGGATTCCTGCGAATCATGGGCCTGCCTGGCCGCGTCCAAGGCAGTGTCCGTCCACGGCCGTATTAGAGATAGTGCGACAAAGGGTGGCCGGGGTTCGAGGGCAATTCGCTCGAAACCCCGGAGCTTCCCTCGCTTTGTTCAGCGAATTCAAACCCTTGGCTCGCAGGCTCATTTGTCGCCAAATACTGCTCGAATGCTACAGAGCCGTCTTATTCGGTTCCCCCGCAATTTCCTGTACGAATCTTGGAATGGCGTAACCTGGTAATCGGGCCGCAAGTTGTTGGACCAGCAAACGACCTCGATCTCGATCCACTTCAAAATGAGCAGTGCCCGATACGCGATCAAGTTGGTGCAGATAATATGGCATCACACCAGTGTTGATCAGCCGTCGGCACAGCGTTTCCAGAGTTTCGAGATTATCGTTGATCCCGGCGAGCAGCACAGCCTGATTCAACACCGGCACGCCAGTCCGCACCAGCAAACGCAAAGCGTCAACGCAGTCGCCGACGATTTCATTGGCGTGATTTGCGTGTACCACCATGATCGGCTGGGATCGCATTCCTGTGAGCATCGCCAGCAACTCCGGCGTGACGCGAGCCGGCAAAACGATCGGAAGTCGCGAGTGAAATCGAATTCTTTCGATATGCGGAATCTGATCGATTGCCGAGCATAACTCTCTCAACCGCGCGTCATTCAGCATCAAGGGATCACCACCACTGAAGATCACTTCGGTTACTGAATTGTCAGATGCGATTTCATCCAGTGCAGGTTGCCAGTCCTGCAAACGCCGAGGCTCCTCCGAGTACGGATAATCGCGTCGAAAACAGTAACGACAATGAACCGCGCAGGCACTGGTGGCAATGAGCAGAACTCGGCCTGTGTACTTCTGCAACACGCCTGGCGTTCGTCGAGCTTCCAAATCACCTACAGCGTCGGCGACGAAACCATCCACCACGGCAGTCTCGGCTCCCAGCGGCAACACCTGGCGAAGCAGAGGGTCATGCGGGTCGCCGGGGTTTATGCGAGCCAGGAAGTTTCCGGGCACAAGAACAGGGAATCGTCGCAGTGTGTCGGGATCCGCAGCGTCAATTCCGGCCAAAATCAGCAACTGGCGGACCTTTGAATCTTCAGGATTCAGACCGACGCGTTTCAGCAATTCGTCAGCCGAGCGGACTGCAGTGGCCATTTCACGCTGCCAACCAGCCGGCCTTGCGCCGTTGGCGATGCTGAAAACATCGCTATTTGCGAGGAAGGCGTCAGGAACGGATGACATCTGGATTCACTCTGAGTGCAGAATTTGCTAACGTTTCGACCTGTTTTGGCGTTCTTTTGGGCCACAGTGTGTGGCGGGACGCCGTCGGTTGATATCCGACCGAACGAATTTCAGACAAGATAACAGACTTCGAGAAGCAACTTCAATGGGTAGCATCCAGGCCGGCGAATTCAAAAAGGGAGTTAAGGTTCAGATTGATGGCGAGCCATACGAAATGCTTGAGTGCTTCTTTGTGAAGCCGGGCAAAGGTCAGGCGCTGTACCGTACCAAACTGCGAAATCTCTTGAGAGGGTCGCTGTACGAAAAAACCTATCGCAACGGTGACTCATTGGAATCCGCCGACGTGCATCGTAACGAAGGTGTTTATTCGTATCGCGACGGTGACAATTACGTCTTCATGGACAATGCGACGTTTGAACAGCACAGTCTGCCTGCTGCCGTGGTTCAGGATGACATGCGCTGGCTGTTGGAAGGCGCGACGGTTGGCTTGTTGTTTTGGAATGACCGACTCATCTCCATGACTCCACCACAGCACGTGATTCTGACAGTCACGTATACGGAACCGGCAGCTCGCGGCAATACGGCCAGCAACAACGTAACAAAGCCAGCAACAGTTGAAACGGGTGCTGAAATTCAGGTTCCGGCCTTTATCAAAGAAGGCGACAAGGTAAAGATCGATACAGAATCCGGTCAGTACCACGAACGCGTTCAGGGCTAAATGCTATACTTGGCGCGGGTTGAATTCAGGCGAGCGGGGGACGTGAGTCCCCTGATTCTTCGTAAGGCCAACAATCAGGGAAACGACATTCCTCGCTCGCCGAATAAACGCGATTCTCTTAATCATGATCTTGATCTTAATCCTATCTTCGTATGTCGATCGATCAGGATTAAAAGCTCTGATGTCTCCAAAACTCGTTTCTGATAACTCCCCCATGACTTCCGAGCCAACACATAACGGTCGCGTCTATATCGAAACCGTCGGCTGCCAGATGAATATGCTGGACAGCGAGCTGGTGGTTGCCGCGCTGCGAAAGGATGGCTACGAGCTCACGGACAACCCCAAGGACGCCGATACTGTTCTCTTCAACACCTGCAGCGTTCGCGAACATGCAGAACATAAGATCTACAGCGCGCTCGGGCGGTTGAAATTCAGCAAACGCAACCAACCTCAAAAAGTCATTGGCGTCATGGGATGCATGGCTCAGAAGGATCAGGATCTGATCTTTCAGAAGGCTCCCCACGTTGACATTGTGGTCGGGACCGGACAACTTGCCGAAATTCCTCGTATGATTCGCGAAGCGCGTGAATCAGAAATACGTGTTCATACCAAAGCTGTGAGTCTTGGACGTCGCGACGGATCGCGTTCAGAAGTTTCTGACAGCTTTCAAAGCTACGATCCATTGCGGGATCCAGAAATGCGTCCCACGCCGTTTCAGGCGTTCGTTCGCATCATGATCGGCTGCGACAAGTTCTGCACTTACTGCGTTGTACCCGCCACGCGAGGTCCGGAACAAAGCCGCCCGCCAGCTCATATTCTTAAAGAGACCCGCGTTCTCGCAGATCAGGGCGTGAAGGAAATCACACTGCTCGGCCAGACAGTCAACAGCTATAAGTACACCGAAGACGGCCGACTCGTTCGCATGTCAGAACTGCTGGAGCAGCTCCACGAAGTCAATGGCATCGAACGTATTCGCTTCATAACAAATTTCCCCCGCGATATGACTGACGACCTGCTCCAGGCCGTGCGCGACCTTCCCAAAGTCATGAAATATCTGCACGTACCGCTGCAGCATGGTTGTAACGAAGTGCTTAAACGCATGAAACGCGGGTACACGGTCGAAGAGTACCGCGACATGATGTACCGCATCCGGGAGCAAATCCCGGGCTGTGCTGTGTCGAGCGACTTTATTGTCGGCTTCTGTGGCGAGACTGAAGAAGCATTCCAAAAGAGCATGGCAACGGTTGAAGAATTTCGGTTCAAGAACAGCTTCATCTTCAAATACAGCAAACGAGAAGGCACGAAAGCCTTTGAGATGTTTGAGGACGACATCCCTGATGACGTCAAGCGTCGCCGCAACAATGAGATGCTGGATCTGCAGAATCGCATCAGCGAAGAAGATAACGCAGAATTTATTGGACGTCGCGTTTCTGTCCTTGTGGAAGGTCCCAGCAAGTCGGCCGCCAAACGAGCCGCGCGCGAAGGTCAACCGGTGGATCACGGCGGGCTGCTGCCAATTGTAACCAAGCACCAGCATGATCACGACCATGGGCATCACCACGACCATGATCACGACCACGAACCTCAAACGATTCAACATGCGTCACCCGAGGCGGCTCGTCTGGCGATGCAGCTCACGGGACGATCGGAATGTGATCGCATTGTTGTGTTTGATGGCAATCCCCGCCTGGTGGGTACCACAGCCGAAATAGAAATCCACGATTGCACAAGCACGACGCTCATGGGTTCCATCGTAACCCGCGAGCTGCAGCACGGTGGCGGTCTGTTACTGCCGATCCTGGGTTAGATTGAACCGAGGATCGAACTGGTTGCTCGGTTTCGGTCCAAAATGAACTCCATAAGCACTGCATTCTTCGACTCACGCCATGCGGACTCGTTGAATTTCACGGCTTTTCGCTGGCAATCCCGGTGCCACGTTGGCAGAATTTGGCTGTCTGTACACCATAATCGCACCTGCAGAAAACCATGAGATTCTGCCGCGTGCATGCGGCGCGGGAGATTGCCTGATGAGTCATCAAATCGTTGAATGTCCGGGATGTCTGACCAAGCTCCGAGTGAAAGAGTCTGCAAAGG
>JANOZG010000749.1:0-7016 GCA_031429275.1 Planctomycetota bacterium | reverse complement strand
TACATCAATGCCGTTCAGAACATCAACCACCACTGATTCTGCATGCTCCGGACCAGGCGCGAGATTCTTCACTTGCGTGGGCAGAATCGCAGCACTCGCCACTGTGCCAATTCGACCGATAATTGGATTCACCAATCCTTTGCCATCCGGATGAACTCGATTTGACAGAAACACCACAAACAGATTCTGCACAGGATCAATCCAGATTCCTGTGCCCGTGAATCCACCGTGCCCAAAAGCAGCAGAAGTCATCAGATCACTGCGGTTCGATGAATATCCAGTCTTTGCGTCCCAGCCAAGAGCTCGACGTCCGCGCGGAACATCAATGGGCGTTGTCATGAGCGTGAAGGTCGCTGCATCCAGGATCTGCACGTCGTTCAGGCGACCGCCGTTCAGCATCATGGTTGCGTAACGAGCAAGATTATGCGCCGTTGAAAATAATCCTGCATGACCAGCGACACCGTTCAATTCAAACGCTCGTGGATCATGAACTTCACCCTGCATCCAGTGTCCGTCGCGTTGTTCGGTGACTGCAGCACGCGACTTAAGCTCATCACTTGGCAAGTAGCCTGTTTCCGTCATATTCAGCGGCTTGAAAATATTTTCCTGTGAAAACTCATGAACGTCCTTGCCACTGACTGCTTTCACAATCTGTCCGAGCACAATGAACCCCACGTCACTGTAAACAAACGTCTCACCCGGTGCGGCGTTTGGCTTGAGTGCGTTGATGTTCTTGAACGCTTCGCCCGGACCGTTCGCGTAGTCTTTGATGGAGTTGTCGGCAATCAGGCCTCCTGTATGTGTCAATAGATGACGAACGGTGATCCTGTCTTTTCCGTTCTGAGCAAAGTCTGGAATGTATGTTGAGACGGTTGCGTTCAAATCCACTTTGCCTTGCTGAGCCAGCACCATGATGCTTGTCGCGGTCGCGATAGGCTTCGTCAGCGACGCCAGATCGAACAGCGTCTCTTTCGTCATCTCCAGCTTTTCAGGCTGCAACTGACGGTAACCATATGATCGCAGAAATGCGACGCCTTCTTTCCGGCCAATCAATACGACGCAACCGGGCATCTTTTCCTGAGCCAGGCCTTCGTTAACAATGTCATCAATCGCATTGAGCCGCTGGGCATCTATCCCGATCAATGCGGGAGGTTTCGTTGGAATCTCTGTTGGCGACTGGCCTGCAACGGGACATGCTGACAAAACTAAATGCAGCAGCAGGAAGGCGTATTTCATCATTTGAAGATCCATGAGTGATCGAGCGAATACGATTTACGAATGCATTGTCAACGCTTATTCCATGGGTACCATTAATTTCCATTACGTCGAAACAAGTTGACGTCGACGGACTGGAAGTCCGTCGTACGAAAACAACTCAACCCAAGGAATCGACAAAGCACCAGGTGCGATTTGGAACGAGAATCAAGCGAGATTTAGCGGCCAGTATGTTACCGAATCTCGAAGCTAATCGCATCTCGCTTGGAACCACCGGATTGCTGATTATTCGTTCAGCCTGATTTCAAAAAGCGTTGGCCAGTGTTTTCCTGTGACAAACAAACGGCGAGACTTCTCGTCCCATGCTATGCCGTTCAGAACAGCTTCGCGATCATTTCTGACTTCGGGTGGCCGAATGTGTGCGAGATCTATCCATTCCGTGACTTTTCCAGTTGTCGGATCAATGCATGCGATGCGATCTTCATACCAGATATTAGCGAAAATCCGACCATTGACGAATTCAAGCTCATTGAGATACGTAACTGACTTCAAGCCAGATTTGACGCGTAAGGTTCGTTCAAGCTTGAATGTCTCTGGATTAACGAAACGCAAATCTGCGCTGCCATCACTCAGGATCAATGAATGGCCATCATGAGTCAATCCCCAGCCTTCGCTGAGTCGGGAGTCGATATCGCGGTAGCGAATATAGCCTGATCGCTGCAGGGTTTTCACGTCGTAGACCAACATATAGCCATTTCGCCATGTCAGCTGAAACACTCGATCTTTCCAGACGGTCACGCCTTCTCCGAAAACATCGTCGGCATTTTTTTGATCACTCACGGATTTTCCAGAGTCAATCTCCACCAGCCGCAGCATTGATTTCTTGTACTGCCCAGTACCCTCTAACAGACGGCCTTCGTGTACAACTAAGCCCTGGCAAAAAGCGGATCTGTCGTGCGGATACGTCTTCACAACCTCCGCTTTGATCACCGGCGGTGCCGCAGCTTCCGCTGAGGGTCTTGGAAACAGCATCACCGACATTGCGGCCAGCAGGGCGATGCTTAAGGCTGCGAATGGCATCACTGTCTTCCATGACCACGCCGGTTTTTGCGCCGACTGTGTGTTTGAATTGGAGTTCGGATGAGTGGTCATTGTGGTCCCATCAAAAACCTGAGCCACCATCAGTTGACGCAGGACGGGACTCCAGTCCCGTCCTGATCAAAATCCTTCGAGACGAATCTGTAGACCCGTCCAAAGAAATGACCAGACAGTCACTCTTTCTGTTTTACGTCTTCATTTGCATGATCTTTATCACTCGGGCCTGCGTCACCGTGTTCATCGCTCTTGTGATCCGCATCATCATGTGCATCATGCGTGTGATCCGCATCACCATGTTCCCCGTGAGCATTTTCGCCAGCAGCATTGTGCTCATCGTGATCGTGGCTATGTGGCTCCAATCCGTACGAAAACTGTTTGCCGTCTATCGTGGCTTCCAGATGTCCATCGAGCTGCTCTTCGCCTTTAACGTTTTCCGGAAGATTAGCGCCACTGAATACCCAACACGATGACGATTCAGCAGCTTCGCCTTCGAGCGGAATCGGCTTGGCTACGATCTCCTTGTGTCCGCCAGAAACGTGCAATCCCAGCGTTACTTTGCTCGCAGGTTTTGCATCGCCGACTTCAGCGCCGTAAAAGTAGACTGTGACATCGCGAGTTTTAGCGTCGAAAACCAATTCGGCATGATGAGCGTGCGCGTCATCCAGTTCTAAAATGTGACCACCATGCTTACCAACCACGCCTTTGTCATGGTCGCTATCATGAAGATGCCCGGTTGTTTCACTCCGTGGAGCTGCGTTATACGACTGATAGTCAGCATCTTCGCACCCCGCAGCAGTAAATGCGGCGACGGCGAGAGACGCAATCCAATATCCATTTCGCATGATGCATCATCCTCTTCACTTAGCCCGCTGCCGGAGTTTTGGACGAACGGAAACTACTCCAGACTCGCATCGCCAAAAGAAACCGTCAGTTTTATCCAGGCATCATTCTAGAATCCTGTCCTTCAACAGTACAGGGTTTGCAAAAAGTTGCGACGCAGCCTTGTTTGGTTTCCAATGCTCTACAAATCGTGCGCCACAATGGAAAGCGGGCGAGTCATCGTTGCGGGTGTCGATGACTCGCCCGTGAGGAACGAGGGCGATTGCGGCAGTGCGAGTATTGTCAGGAGGAAACAATCTTCGCCGGAATACTTGAAGCCAAAAGGCTCAGCTTTCAGGCATTCCCTGTGCGTGAAGTCAGAACAACTTCTTTTGCCCCGGAAATCCAGCCCACTGCGGAGTGCTGCCGGAATTTCCACTTCGCTCCCGAGGAAGGAGGACACCATTCAATTCGACGGACCTGCCCGAAGATCCATCTCCTGATAACGCCGATTTCTGCTGTTGAGTTAATCCTGTGCGTTCCAGTTGGATTCGCGGTTCTGCAACGTTAGAAATTGCGACAGCTTCCGCATTGCGAGATTCCTGTTCGACATCTAATGCTGCGTTGGTGAGATCCGGAAAGACCTCTTCGAATCCGTCGTCTGGGTCCTCTGAATCGCCCTCAACTGTCGGTTCAGCAACCTTTCGCACTCTTGATTCAGATGAACGAGGAATTGGTGCTTCGAAGGTAAACTCGCGGCCGGACTTTACATTTGCAGAACCAGACTTTTCTGATTCGATGCTATTCACGCGATCTCGTATAATTGTTCTGGGTTCCACATCTGCTGTGGATTGATTCACCGTTGATGGACCTTGCGGATCTGGACTTTGCAGTCGAACTGTCGCACCAGCCAGCGAACGTCCAGGCTTGGACAGGGCCGAGCGAGCCGATTGATCTTGGAAAATCTCTGGACGCGCGGCGGACTGAGAGATGGCCACGGGAGTTTCTTCACTCGCTGCAAGCATTTGCTCTCGAGGCAGCGTGAGCTTTGGCATTCCAGCCAACACCCAGCCTCGCCAGTTCTTCTCCAGCGATTCGATACCTTCGTGATCGAAGTTTGTGCGAATGGCATCTTCCCAGTTTCCACGCTCACCATCAGCAATGAACTTCAAATATGCATGACGACCTTTTTGCTGCACAAGAAAATCAGCCAAAGCGTAGCCCTGAGCATACAGCGTCAACATCGGCCGCTGGCCGCGTGGATACTCTTTCATGGCCAGCAGATCACGAAGTGAAATCAGTTCGTGCTTGTTGCGAATGACTTCATTCAGCAACGATAATTGCTTGACCTGCTCAGAACGGTGCTCAAACAGTGTCGCGGCACCTTCATCGGCCCAACGGGGCAGGGGGCGACGAAAGTGACAGGCAAAGATCGTGTGATTGACTTCATGTGGAAGAACGGAATCCAGAATGCGTTCCAACGATCCCTGGACGCTCATTCGCCAATTCAGCACTTCACCGCGAGTAAACTGGAATGTCGTCTGCCCACCTGCTCCCAACGCGCCTTCACGCACGGAAATCTTGCAGGGACGACTCCAATTCGGCAAAGCTTTGCCAAGCCAGAAAACAGCAAGCTGCTGGCGATAAACTTCCGCAGCTTTGCCAACCTTTTCGGCAACTTCCGGATTATCGGCAGTAACCGCAAAATTAACAGTTTGGAAAGTCGCCGCTTCCGTGATGCGGCATAGCGCCACCAACGAAAAAGCTGCAGCCAGACATCGCAGTATTCGAGCGTCCATGCTCATCCTGTGCGTCATTTGAAGGAAAATATTCTGGCAACGAATCCTTCCGTTGCTCTGTATCGAACCGGCAGCAAATGCCGATCCAGTCCGATTATTTGGTCAAGTCAACAGGCCATTTTGATCTCGCAATCCCTTTGATAAAAAGAACTTGCGACTTCCTGCCATTGTTCCGATGATCTGCTGCAACAGACGCTGGAACTCCGGCAGATTCTGCAGATCTTACATGAATTGTCAGTTTTACATCCAGAGCAATATTTCAGAGACGTTCGTCCAGGGATGAATAAATACGTTCGTTTGGGGTCTATGCAGCTCTGGACGGGACTGGAGTTCCGTACTACACAATGAAATATCGAGACCAAATTCCATGAAAATTAGAAAAGCTGTCATCACCGCCGCCGGCGATCTCCATGCCAGGCTACCTCTGCAAACGCTGGTTGACCGTCGCGGTGAAGTCCGCACAGCGCTAAGGCTGATGCTGGACGAAGTTGTCGAATCCGGAATCGATGACGTGGCCATTGTCGTTCGACCCGGGCGACAGGAACCATATATCAACGCCGCCGGGCCCCATGCCTCACGTTTGACGTTCTTTGAACAGGACAGTCCTCGGGGATATGGTGACGCCATTCTGCGGGCCAAAGATTTTATCGGAGAAGAGCCATTTCTGCATCTCGTATCGGACCACTTGTACTTGAGTAAGAACGATCGGCTTTGCGCGCAGCAACTGATCGAAGCAGCTGCGAAGCATGAATGTTCGGTGTCCGCCATTCAGCCAACTCGAGAGAATGAAGTTGCCTACTTCGGTACAGTTGGCGGAACTCCGCTTGCTCAGTCCGATAACTTGTACGAGGTGAATACAGTCATTGAGAAACCAACACCGACGGTCGCCGAGCAACGTCTGATCGTGGCTGGCCAGCGTGCCGGATATTACCTGTGCATGTTCGGTATGCACGTGCTGACGCCGACTGTCCTGACGCTGCTTCAGAAGTCGCTCGCCGCAGCTCCGGCGGGAACAAATATCGATCTCAGCAGTTCACTGAATCAACTGGCAAAGACTGAACGCTATCTCGCCCTGGAAATCGATGGTTCACGTTACAACATCAGCTACAAGTACGGCCTGCTGATGGCGCAGCTGGCATTCTCTCTGAGCGGCGACGATCGCGATCTGATTCTGACGGAGTTGGTGAATTTGCTGGCGCAGAAGTAAGCGTCAGATCTTGTTCCGTGGCTCCAGCATCGGAACACACTGCCTGGAGGCTCCTGCCTCCTGCACAGTTCCCGTGTTTTAACCAACAGAGCAGGAGGCTGGAGCCTCCGAACCGTGCGTTCCAGGGCTGGAGCCTCGGAACGAGATTCGAAGTAGTACCGTACACCCGCCGCTCCGTCGGCGGGAATGCTTCGTGGTCTGTTGTGATCAAATCCCGTCGGCGGAGCGACGGGTCTACGATAGTCAGAATCAACCATGAACCTTCTCTCAATCATCACTTCCTCCGACGCCGCAACTCGCAATCGGTCACTCGATGCCGCATGCAGTGATCTGACACTGGATCAACTTCTGCGCGAATGTCTGGAGCTGGATGATTACCGACGCAGTTGTGAAAACCTGTACGATCGAGTCCGCAGTCTCTTCTTTCTTTATGCGATTCATCGATTTCATTTGCCACGTCAACTGGCTGGGAAAGAGAGTGGACGCATTCCATACGCAGGCTACGAGCACATGCTCAACCGTCGTTACCCGGAAGCGTTGGACGTGTTTCTGGTGAAAATGGAACAGGACGGCCCGTCTGTTTCACTCTCCAGCGCGCTAGGGGAAGCGTATCATCGGCTTGCGTTTCAAACTCTGGCAGATCAGGTGCGTCGCAGTGTTCGCACGGTGCGCGGCAATCAATGGATGTTCCGCACAGGACATCCTGCCGATGTGCCGCTGCAGATTCGTTCGGAACTTCTGCGAATCAACGAGACCACAAACAGCTATCCCGTGCTTCGCGAACGTACGGCCGTGCGAATGGACTTTTCGCACAGCGGCTGGAGCGACATTTTTTTCCTCGGCATGGATTATCCAGAAGGCGCGAAGGTCATCAATGC
>JANOZG010000748.1:0-5073 GCA_031429275.1 Planctomycetota bacterium | reverse complement strand
TTCGAAGGTTAATCGTTCACCAGCGAAGACTTTATCCGCCACAGAACGAATCACAGGATTTTCGATTTGAATTGACATGGTTGCATCTTTGTGACGAAATGGATTTCAAAACACCCAGACATCAAGACAGCCCAGCACAAGGATGCCGAAACTAATGATGGCGTTGACATTGAAAAAAGCAATGTTGATTCGATTGAGATCGTTTGGGCGGACGAGCCAGTGCTCATAAAGCAACAACGCTGCAATCGCAATGACTCCTCCCAGAAAAATCAGGCCCAGCCCAGCCATTTTCCAAAGCAGCACCAGCATAACAATCGTGACCAGATGACTCACAAACGCGATTCGCAAGGCTGAGCGAATTCCAAACCGTGCGGGAATACTGTTGAGCTTGCGTTCTCGGTCGAAATCCGCATCCTGGCAGGCGTAGATAATGTCAAAGCCACCCACCCAGAAAAAAATCACCCCCGCAATGAGTGTTGGAATCATTGCAAATTCATCTCGAACTGCGATCCATGCGGCGATCGGCGACATCATCAATGCTGCAGACAGCCAATAATGGCACAAACTCGTCCAGCGTTTGGCCATCGAATACCCCAGCAGAAAAAGTAACACCGGGACTGAAAGAATCATCGGCAACTGTTTGGGCAGAAAAATTGCGGTCGCTGCAATAAAAGCTACGCTCATTGCAATCGTGAAAGCAACAACCGCTTTCACAGACAACAATCCCGCGGGAATATGTCGCTTTGAAGTACGAGGGTTCTGCGCATCGACATCGCGATCCACGAGCCGGTTAAAGGCCATGGCGGCCGATCGAGCAGTGACCATGCAGATGAGAATTCCAACCAAATCCTGCCAGCGAAAAACTGTTCCTGGTGTTGCCCATGCAATGACAGCGGACAGCATCGCAAACGGCAACGCGAAGACCGTGTGGCTGAAGCGGATGAGTTCTAGAAAATATCGAGTTTTCTGGAGCATTGCAGAATTGGGCCAGACGAACAGCAGTACCACGCAGAACACGGAGGGCTGACGCCCAACCGCTCGCCTTGGTGGAGAAACCGCATTTCAGGTTCCAATGTAACGGGAATAAAGCGTTCTAGCCAAAGCAGGATCTTCTGTCCCGCGAATGATAGCTCGGCCATCCGGAAAAACCGTCATTTCGATCGAGTCATTCCCAGATGCTTCCGAAATCGTCACTCGCACCAGAAACGGATTTGCGGTGACTTCGCCAGACGCCCGTAAGCGGATCGCCACATCAGGCAATGAAAGAGCTAATTTTTCCGGCGGCGTAATCTGGACGGCATTCCGACCGCAAAGAATGATCGACGATGATCTCTGGTTGCCGTGCAGCCAAAGACGTTCTCCCCGGTAACAGGCTGGACATTGTGAATTCGCTCGTAATCTGCTGACGTCAATTTGGCGAAAAGTGCCTGCCCATGCATCAATGATTGTGAGCATTCGATCCACCTGGTCTGCATGTCCAGTCAGAATCTTTAACGCCAGGGCCGCCTGAAACGACGCGATGATGCTCACCGCAGGACCAAGGACACCCGCGGTATCGCAGGTTTCCGTTGTGCCCGGAGGCGGTGGGCTTGGCATTAGGCAACGCAGACATCCGGAATCGTGCGGAAACACTGGCATGACCTGACCAACACTGCCTGTGCAACCTGTGAAGATCCAGGGAATTCCGAGTTGCAACGAAACGTCATTGATCAGGTAGCGAATCTCAAAGTTATCGGTGCCATCCAGAATCAAAGAGACTCCGTCTGCAAACTGTGAGATGTTTGACCAGTCCACGTCAGCAACAAGTGGTTCAATCGTGATGTCCGAGTTGACTCGTTTTAATCGGCGTTCAGCAGCGATGACTTTCGGCAGATGATCGGCAACATCCTGTTCGTCGAACAGGATCTGTCGTTGCAGATTGCTGAGTTCCACGAAGTCGCGATCAACAATGCGAACATGCCCGACTCCAGCCCGCACCATGGTATCCGCCAGCACGCATCCCAGCGCGCCGCAACCAACAAGCAGAACACGGCTATTCGCCAGACACTGCTGTCCATCACGACCGATTTCGGCGAACAGCATTTGTTTGTGATAGCGTGCCAGTGTCATGAACAGTTCATAATTCTAATAAGATGTCCCGGCGGCTACTTTTATCTCCTTAGGCTGGAGAAGGGCCAGTCCAGATCAACGCCGCTACTAGAATGACGTGGTCCATGATGAGATGAACCGCATCCTGCATTTTCCTTGCAGCATTCTCGCAAATTCGACAGCGTCGATCTACCGTCAGGAAGCGTGGCAAATGGATTGGCCGAACATGGTGTTGGTCTTTGACAGAAAAATGGGGCAGGGATTTGCTGTGGAGACGCTGATCTTCGCCCATGGCTGCAGAATGGAATTGTAGTGGAATTCTCCAGAATTCCTTGCGCACTCGATTTCTGGCCAAATCCACTCCGACAGTCATTAAATCCTCAATGCTTAACAAGTTCGGGAAGCTATTGAAAATGCGGGCAGATCGCTCGACGATCGGTACACGTGGCCTAAACTCTGTCTGAATGAAGGAATTTATGCCATGAAATTCGGCCTCGCTGGCAATAACCCAACTGCATTTGATGTACTGCGTGAACTTGCCACATCTTCTGAACATACGCTGACTCGCTGCTCGATCTCCGGCGAACTGGCCACCGTCGCCAGTCGCAGTGGTGTTCCGTTAACGCTGGCCGCATCGGTGGAAGATGCTTTGCTGACAAGCGATGTAGACATCGTCATCATTGCTATCGATGATCTGGACGAATCGCTCAGAGTCGTTCGAGCGGCAGCACAGTCGGCTCGAAACGTGTGCGTGATTCCCCCTGCGGAATGTTCGCCCGCATACTCTTTCGAACTGCATTTAATTCTCGATGAATCACAATGTGGCATAATGCCGCTGTTACCTCGCGCGGTGATGAGTGACGTGCCTTTCGCTGCTGTCGATCTGGGACTGAATGAGCTCGCGACTCGGCAGTTATCCATTGAGCTTCATGTCAACGACAACAGCCCGGGTCTCTTGCATCAGACCGTAATTCAGGGGCTCGACTATTTGTCAGCCAGCGGATTCAGATTTACTCAGGTCACGGCACTGGAATCGAATGCTCCAGACGGCAGTCTACTGTCAAGATTGATAACTCTGAGTGCTGCACCGACAGCAGATAAGGTTTTGCCGCCAGCGACGTTGACGATCCAGCCGGTGACAGGTTCTGGACTTCCTCGTTTACTGCAAATCTCTCAGAGCAATGCAACAACTCGTTCGCTGCCGATTGAAGTAGCAGCTCCGGTTCTGGATCGAATTGCGTTGATTTGTGCCTCGCGAGACCTTTGTGGAAAATGGATGGATGCATTTTCCGTGACACTTGAACTTTCGGAGGCGGTCAGTAAGTCACTGCGTCGGCGCAGAACGGTGGATGTGCATTTTGATTCCGGCAGCGAAAAAGGTGTGTTTAAAAGTCAAATGACGGCCATGGGCTGCGGCATTCTGACATTCATGATGTTTGGGATGGTCGCTTATCTGATTCTAGCGCAACTGGTCAAACTGCCTGATATTGTGCTGCATATCCTTCGCGTGCTCTGGATCGCACCGTTAGTGCTGTTTCTGATCGCACAGGCTTTGCTGCCACTCGCTCGCGATCGCAGCAATCGAGAATAAAAACAGAGGCATCCGATCCTATGGCCATTGTCAGAATACTGCAACTCACCGATCTGCATGTCTTTAAAGACGCGAACACCCTTCTGAAGGGCATTCCAACGCGTGAACTGCTGGAAGATGTCGTGCGGCATATTCTCGCGAACGAGCTCACGTTTGACCATGTTGTGATCACTGGCGACCACACACATGACGAATTGCCGGAAAGCTATTCGGCCGTGCGTGAGATTCTGACGCCCTGGCTGGACCGCCTTTGGCAAGTGCCTGGGAATCACGATGACAGAACCGTCCTGAGATCTGTATTCGGAGATTTGGTACGTGGCGTTGGGCAGGATCGGATTACGTTTTCATTTCCTGCCGGGCCATGGTTATGTCTCGGGCTGGATACTCATGTTCCGGGTGCGGTGCCGGGGAGAATTGAAGCTGACCAGATCGAATGGATTCGGCAACAGATCGCGTTGCTCAATCCGGCCCGTGTCGCTTTGTTTATGCATCATCCACCTGTGGACGTGGGCAGTGTGTGGATGGATTCGATAGGTTTGTCGGGCAAAGAACTGGTGAAGGAACTCTGCGAAGCAGAAGATCGCATACAGCTCATTTGCTGCGGTCATGTGCATCATCAGTTTTCTTCACAGTTAGGCAACGCAAGGGTCTTTGCTACACCATCTACCGGAATTCAATTCAGTCCAGAAGGCAGTGTGCCAACCTTCGTGGCTGCGCCGCCTGGTTACAGGATCATTGAATTGACAGCTGAAGGATTTTCGACCAACGTGTGCCGCCTTTCTGAAGTCAGATTTTCACCTGTAAGTTGAAAATAAGGAGAATCGAATGCTGATCTTTGACGCTCATTTGGATCTTGCCCTGAACGGCGTGGACTGGAATCGCGACTTGCGATGTGACGTTTCGGAATTACGAGCTCAGGAAAAAGCAGCTGGTATGACCGAAGCCGGTCGCTGTGGCAGCACGCTGAGTTTTCCGGAACTGCGGCACGGTGAAATTCGTGTTTGCCTGTCGACGCTTCTGGCTCGTCAGGAACGCGAAATCAATCACAGCTTCGGCTGGTCGTCGCCAGCAACATGCTACGCGATGGCGCATGCTCATTTGGCATGGCATCGAGCGATGGAACGTGCCGGGTATCTGCGTGGAATTCGCACAAAGGATGATCTGAAGGCTCATTTTGCGGATTGCGAAAAACGTCCCGAAACAACTCCACTTGGTTTCATTCAGACGATGGAAGGTGCAGACCCGCTGTTGGTGCCCGACACCATCGATGAATTCCATGAATACGGTTTGCGAGCCATCGGGTTGACGCACTACGGCCCCAACAGATACGGCGGCGGAACATTGTCGGAAGTCGGTTTGGCGGTTGATGCAGTCCCTTTGCTGAAGAGAATCAG
>JANOZG010000747.1:0-6274 GCA_031429275.1 Planctomycetota bacterium | reverse complement strand
TCACGCTGCTGGCGTCAAAGCTCGCACTTCCGGTGCAAACTACGCGGACGTTAACGACGACGCATTCTGCGACTGCAACTTGTCTATCATTTGCAGCGATCTGGGCGAAAAGAAGTAATCTATCCCAGCTGGAATATGCTCCGGCTGTGTTGCGTGATGACACAGGAAGGCGGCGTCTGCGGACGTCGCCTTTTCTTTTTGAGTCTTCCTGAGAACAGGCATCATCTGCACTTTCTCCGAATCGAACAGGAAGCCCTGCTGCGTCTTTCAGCGGCCACCAGCAACGTTCAAAAAGTAATGTTCCTTGGTAGGTTGCATCAACTCATGCCCACTGCTTAACTCCGACAGTTATTGTTTGGGCAGAATCCCGTGCAGCCGACCGGTCAATATCATCCATCCCGAAGTCGAATATCATCTGAGGCAAAATTCGCATCAACCGCAGGCTGCCATTACACGAACAGATGCACTGCAAAGTCCGCACAATCATCATAACCCGCAGGTGAGTTTCACTACAAGCTCACCTCCGGAGGAATAGGCTTTGACCGGCCCTTGTTCGTAGTTTTTGATGACCTCCCTGTCGGTACGACGCAGGCGGAAAACGCATGTAATGATGGGGGCAGATGCGACCCGACACCCCAGAATTCAGCTGGAACCATTGATCGCTGAGAACATGCCTATGTTTTGTGTTGCATGAATCCCTGAATGTTTTGTCATCTTGCGACGTTCCAACGACCGCCCCTTTTGACTTTCACTTTGGCATGGCGTCTCTAAAAAGAATTGAAATTGTTGTGGAAGTTCATGACACATTCATCCGCCGGAGGGATCCGGAGTTAATCCGAAACCGGCAATTCGCCCTGTCCGACGCAGCTATCGGCCATGCTGCGCCGGATGCTATGGCAACCGGGACCTCGATACGCGTTTTGTTCGACGGCCTGCAGAGACAACGACGCCTGCTGTTGATTTCACTTTTAGCCAGCTTGATTGTGGCGACTTCCTATATTGCAATGTTCGCGCAAACGACGGCGACTGCGCATCTGCAACTTCAGTCACATCCGCTTCCGCTGGTTGCACCTGAGTTTTACAGAGTCCCAACGCCGAGTGATGTCCAGGACGTTGTCGTTACCAGTCGTGCTCTTCAGCCGCCAGACGGCGACTCTTTTCCATCAGTCGCACGACTTTTGGGAGCATTGACGGTCATGTCGAACGCCCAAAAAGGCAGTGTGAATATCGACTTGAGGTTGCCGATCGATTTCGAAGTCAAGAAAATCCTCAATCAAATCGGCGACAATGTTTCCCACGCCATTCTGGAGGATCGTCGTGACCTGCTGGAACGGCATGCGAAATACATTGAATCGCTGATGTCGGATGGTGCCAACGAGTTGGAAATGGCCCGAGTTAATCTGGCAACACAGCAAAATCACGCTCGTACCGATCAGGAAGGCGATTCCCAATACAGCGCAGAACTGCAGACTCTTGTAGCGAAGGAATCTCGCATTGAGGCTTCAATAACTAATGCGGAGCAGAGTCTTGCACAAATTGAACGCGATATGCGAGTTTCCAGCCGACGCAAAAAGGAATTGCTGGCTTTCGCCATCTCGCAGGTATTCGAGCGGCGACAGATACAAATTGACGCGTTTGCCAAGGGACTGACTTCAAGTACGCAGCGATTTACCGAACAACAAGCAATGTTATCGCAGTTGAGGCCATTTCAGCGAAGGATCGAGAGTGACCTATATGCTTTGTCTGACCAGCAAAACAACAACATAAATCGGAGCAATTTGAATCTGGAACAGGCAAGTGATTCCCGAGGCGGAATCCCACTAGTTCCCGCTACATCGGTGCCCGACAACGATGAAAAACAACTCGCGGCTAATGACTCAGACACCACAAATGAAAAGGTCCGAAAGTCGAAAGTCCACGACGCGGATGTTGTCGAATTGTTTGATACGTGGACTGCCGAAATACGTGGTGTGGGGTCGCATCTCCTGGGAGAGCCAGATGAGCATGACCGGGACCTGGCTGGCAATTACCGAAAACAACTGGCCGATCTTGAAATAAAAAGTTTCGACCAGAAAGTAGAGAAGAACGATCTGCTCGGGGAATTGAGTGATTACAGAATCTCAGTAGATGATGTCAAAAACCAGATTTCCCAACTGCTCCGAGACCATCCCGGTGTTTCACTGGTCGATCCTGAGGTTATGCAACTGCAATCGGTAGTGACTCAGCGCGAACAGCAGTGCGCTTGGCTTGCTCAACAGCTAAGTCGCATAACACAGATCAGGAACTGCACAATTCATGAATATTTCGTTAGTTCCTCGGCTGATTTTGATCCTCTCAAAGACGTGAAGTCCAACCGCCTGAAGCTGTTTGTTTTCGTGTTCAGCGCCTGCAGCCTGCTATTCTCTCTCCCTGCGGTCGTCCTGGAACTGCGGCGGAACCGACCGACCCCAGCTCAGATTGTGAGTCGGCGTTGGAATTTGCCGCTCCTGGGATTCAATTCAAACCGGCACTTAAATTTAAACGGCACCAACACGCACAGGCAGGCAGAGGACAACGAGGTCAGAATTATGGCCCTCAGGATTCAGCAGAGCACAATCGCTTCAGAGGGACGAGTTGTAATGTTCTGCGGCCTGGACCACGATGATTCGCCTCTCGGTCTGATATATGAAATCGCTCGCTGTCTTTCGTTGCGCGAGGAAAACGTCCTTATCATCGAGACGGCGAAGTTTAAGAAAGAGCCATCGTTCGCGTCACAACAGACAATTGACATGCAAGCACGCCCAGGACTGGCAGACTTTCTGGCGGGAAGTTTTGACACTGCAAATGAACTCATTGCCCGGACAGATATACGAGGCGTCAGCTTCCTGCCACGGGGCACCGATGAAGCGACGGCAGAAGTGATGGCCTCCAGCCGGCTTACGGAATTCATACAAAGGGCTCGAAAGGAGTACAGTATCACCCTGCTGTGCGGCCCAACAACATTGAACCCTGCCGACCTTCAAATGCTGGCCGCTCGATCGGATGGAATCGTTTTTACGGTCAATCATCACAGTCTTCGCGACGTATATGGCAGCGAAGTCATTCGAGATCTTATGCAACTCGGGGCACCCATTATTGGCATTACCGAACAGCCTCTCGGCAAGACACCCTCGCGGTAACCTGAGTCCGTATGAATGGTTAATCGTTTGAGTGTAGCCACAGGCTTTAAGCGCATCGAGAACCGGAACATTAACGCCACAATTCCTGGCAAGAACAGTCGAGACGCATCTGTAAGCTCTCGTTTACATAAAAGTAAAATACATAAAACACCGACGCATAACTTTCGTATCAGCATCGCACCACGATACCTCGTGTTATGAACGCATAATGTTCATAGACGTCATAACCCATCATCCCAAAATGCAACACCAACAAATGATCTCTCCAACTGTTAACAACCTATGGCCAGCGCCCCAGTGCGACCATTATCGTCTACCCTCATGGTGTCGAGCCGCAGGAAAAGCTTTGAACAACATCCATTTTTCCACTGGAAAAACATTCCAAAACTGAACAGGGGCACGGTCACCCACAGGAACGAAGTGCGCGTTGAATCGTACAGAATTCTCTTGATGCTGTTTCAAAACGAAACTGGCTCCACTTAAGACTGGAGAATTTCCATGGATCTTCGATTCAATTTGATGCCTTTCCCGTCGTGAAACTACCTCCAGTGAATTCATCGCAGTAAAGAATCATTCTTGCAACGCGTTCAGCATTTCTTTAAGACAATTCAGAGTTTTCGGGCGTCGTTTGACATTCTTAAACCAGCAGGTCCACGCGGTGACAGCCTGCTGGGAAAAACACTCCGCGGGTCAATTTGGATGGTGGTCGGATTCGGCAGCGGGCAAGTGCTTCGGCTTGGTTCGAATCTAATTTTGACGCGACTGCTATTACCAGAAGCCTTCGGCCTGATGGCACTGATTACAGTTGTCCTCGTAGGGTTATGCTTGCTTTCAGACATCGGGCTCGATGCAAGTATCATCCAACACAAGCGAGGTAACGATCCGGACTTTCTGTGCACGGTCTGGACGGTGCAGATTATCCGTGGGCTTGTGCTGTGGATACTCGCATGCTGCACCGCTTGGCCATTGGCGGAATTCTATCACTTGCCTGAACTGGTTTATATGATTCCAGTGGCAAGTTTGACTGTGCTGATCACCGGCTTTCAAACGACCGCCGTACCCCTGTGCAGTCGAAACGTACAGCTCCGTCCATTGACAATCTACCAGCTGATGACTCAGGTTTTCAGCACACTTGTCACAATTGCATTCGCATGGACGTACCGCAGTGTCTGGGCACTCGTGCTCGGGAGTGTGCTTAGCGCTGGCGTTCAAACGATCATTGGATACTACCTATTGCCGGGGATTTCTCATCGTTTCATGCTGGACAGAAATGCTGCCCGTGAAATCATCCGGTTCGGTAAGTGGCTGTTTGTTGCAACAGGAATGGGATTTATTGCAGCACAGGCGGCGGATAAGTTGATTCTCGGCAAGCTCGTCAGCCCAGAACTGCTTGGGATCTATTCCGTCGCATTTTCATTGGCTCAATTACCAGCATCCATCGTCAATATGTTGATGGGGCGAGTGTTGTACGCGTCATTGTCCGAGGTTGCCCGCCGTGACGAATCAGTATTTGCGCAGAAACTGTTGTTTGCCAGAAATATCGTCTGGCGTCCACTGTTATTTCTGGTTGCGGCACTTGGATTTCTTAGCCCAATGCTTTTTAAGACGCTTTGGGATCCTCGTTATTCTGCTGCTGGATGGATGCTGCAGTTAATGCTGATCTGCTTTTGGTTTGATGGATTGAATAGTTCACTGAACGCCGCATTGCTGGCTCGTGGCGATAGCTTCGCATCTGTAGTCTACAACACCGCGATGTTAGTTGTAGGGTTTCCGAGCATGATCATTGGCTACATCTATGAAGGAGTCCCGGGAATGATTATTGGGATGGCGGCGGGACGGGCAGCGGCACACATCGTACTCCATTTGATGCTTATCGTACGCGGTGTTAAGGCGTGGCCTCAGGATGTTATTGCCCATCTCTGGTTCCTGTCACTTATGATGGCAGTCTTTCTTACCAGTGGCGTCAGTGCCAAGTTTCTGGGCATGGAAGTCTCTGCTGTCGGAAGCATCGTGAATGGCGATCGGATTCCCATTATCGTGGCAACAATCTGCACGACTGGAGCGTTGATTCTGTGCCTAAAAGCATTAAGCGGAATGGGGCGAGCCATGGCATTGCAGAATAGGTGATACCTGGACGTTGAGAATTCCCCAGTATCCGGCATCGGGAGCTAATTCAAAACAGGACTGGCTCCGGCCTTGAACCATAGAATTCGAATGAATCTGCGACTCAGGCAGGTGCCCTGTCCCGTTCTTGAAGCAACTTCCAGTGAACCAAAAACAAAGTCGATTTCCATCTGCGAATCATTGATCAACACAGCACGCCAATTCCCAGTGTTTGTCTGCAGAGACTCACGCCGCCATGGGACACTGACTTATTCGGTTTGCCGAATGCGTGGAACCAATTTACGGCAATTTCTTCTCTAGAAATCACATCATGATAAAACGCTTCGTCCGCCGATTCCTTGAACGGAGAGGACTGAAACTACTCCGGCGAAGTGACATCCCTTTTGGCGTCGATTGGTGCTCAGATATTGCTTATCTCGCTAAGTCCGTCTCTTCAATT
Source organism: Planctomycetota bacterium (assembly GCA_031429275.1). Lineage (GTDB taxonomy): Bacteria > Planctomycetota > Planctomycetia > Planctomycetales > Planctomycetaceae > SXXK01. The sequence goes on along the minus strand of JANOZG010000747.1, from coordinate 553 downwards.
CGATGCTGCTTTGATGTAGGAGCGAATTTGGGGCAGACGGCAAGTCGGCTTGCAGAAGCATTTCCGGAGGCAGAAATTCATTCATTTGAACCTGTGCCAGAGACATACTCCCAACTGAAAGCGAATGTCACTGGCAATAGACTCGTGCGACCGCACAACATTGCATTGAGCGACAAATCCGGTCGATCTCGTATGCTGATTGCGGACGAGAGCGGTCGAAATCGAGTGGAGAACATTGACGATCCATCAGCAGTTGTCGTGCAACTGGAAACAGTAGACAACTTTTGTCGCGACCATGCACTTGGCGAATGCAACCTTTTGAAGATTGATGTAGAAGGTCATGAACTTCAAGTGCTGAAGGGTGCTGAACGCATGCTTCGCGGAGGAAGTACAGGATTTGTAGTTTGCGAGTGTGACTTCCATCCGAGGCCCTCGGAGCCGCATGGTAACTTCTTTGAGTTAACTCAGTACCTAAACGAATTCAACTACCGAGTCGTGTGCGTTTAAACAGGAGGGTTAGACAAAAAAGGGGGGGGATGGGGGGGGGTGGTGT
>JANOZG010000746.1:0-4861 GCA_031429275.1 Planctomycetota bacterium | reverse complement strand
GGTTAAACGTCATGGTGTTGGGCTCAACTGCTTTGACATTCAGTGGGGCGTTGGTAAAGAAGACACCGCCGTTTGACCCCTCGTATCACGGTTCAGGTCTTTTCCAGCGTCGCGATATCCACACTGGCTGGCGGGCCTGTTGTCGTCATGTACTCATCGAGTAGTCCGCTCATCGTCGTCAGGCGAAACTCGCTCAACATCCGCGTCAGCTTTCGAGCCGTCGTGGACAGGTTCTGATAATGGCGAAATCGCGATTTCAATGACGCCGGTATTCGCGGCTGCTTGACGTCTACTTCCCACGGATGCAGGTACACATTGAGCGGTCGATTTGCCCCTCGGATCTTTTTCAGGAGTCGCGAAGTCATATGCCATGGCATCAATCGCAGATAACCGCCGCCACCGACGGGAATCGTCATGCCTGCGAATGTTCCCGTCATACCGGGGAATTCGCGAACCGAACCGCTGGGTGTTTGAATGACATGCGGAATCTTCAATGTGCCGGGGATTCCATAGCGATCGTGTCGCACCGGATAAATGCTTGAATCCGTGTCGAATCCTTCCTCAAGCAGTATCTCCAGAGCCCACAACGACTTCTTCGTGATCGAGAAACTTGGCGCTCGAAACAATCGCACGGGCTCGCCGGTGATGTTCTGGAGAGTGTCGCGGGCCTGAACCAGATCGATCCGAAACCGGTCTGGCCCAAATTCATACACCAGCTGATGCCATTGACTGTGGCAGCCGATTTCATGTCCGGCCGCACGAATTTCTTTCACCAGATGCGGATATCGATCGGCGACCCAGCCCAAAATAAAGAACGTACCCAGTGTCGATTGCTTCGCAGCAATTTCCAGGATTTGCCGCGTATTGTTTTCAACTCGGCATTCGTACTGATCCCAGTTGGCTGGCTTAATCACGGATGCGAATGCGGAAACGTGAAAGTAGTCTTCCACATCAACCGTGAATGTTCCATCAAAAGGTGCTGAAGAGGTATTCATCAATGGCCTATGTATTCGTCATCCGGACGACTTCCTGCTGGTAGCCGTAAGTCTGTCGCTGGAAGTCTGAGTCCGCTCCAACCATGATCGCGCCGAGCAACGGAACCTGCAGGCTGCGTAGTGAATCCCGAGCCTGGACAACATAGCGCACGCGGCTGTAATCTTTGCGAGTCGCCAACAGTACGATATCAGCATTTTGAGCCACCATGGAAGGCTCAGCGACAAACAACAGTGGCGACGTATCAATAATCACAAAATCGAACCGAGACTTCAATTGTTGAATTAAACTGCGTCCACCATCGATCGACAGCAATTGAAGAACTCGCTGATCAACCTGGCCTGCACCAATAAATGTCAGGCCTGGTGCCTGAGTCTGCTGTCGAATCTGATCCAAAGTCGCTTCACCACGCATCAATTCGCTGACGCCCGGCCCCTGCTGACCGCCCACCAATAAGTGAGCCGACGGACGACGTAGGTCACAATCGACCAATGCGACCCGTTTGCCCGTGCGGGCAAGACTCGCTGCCAGTTGGCACGAGACCGTTGTTTTGCCTTCATTGGCTGAGGCTCCGGCAACCAGAATCGATGCCGGACGGGATGGATCAATATGACGCATGAGAAATGTTCGCACGACGTCCATTGATTCCGTAACGGCGCGATTCCATTCGTCGTAGTCCACTTTGCCTGCAAAGATGCCCAGTCCCAGCAGCCCGCCACGATCCGGTGAGGGAATCGTCCCGATCAGTCGCAGACCAACTTCGCTGGAGATATCCGTTGCGGCACCGATACGATAGGAAAACCACTCAAACAGAGTGAAGCCGCAGACGATGCTGCCAAAAACTGCGAGACCCGCAAATATGGAAAGTTGCGTCTTCTTCTTGATTTCACGTTCTTCTGGAACGTTGGCGTCCTGTACGGAGCTGATTCGATCCGGAGCGTTCAATTCGACTTCCTGCTCACGAATTTCCTGAGCGAGCGATTCTCGCATTTTTACGTCCGGGTCAATCTCGCGTTGTTCGCGTTCCAAATCCAGCATCTGCAGATTCTTCTCGGCGAACAGCTTTTCCTGCTGAGTAATCTCTGCAGCAATTGCGTCCCGAAGTTTTGTCAGATAGGTCACACGAGAAAATGGCGCGGGGGAAGCCGTTCCATCGACGCTTGGAACAGTGCCCACTCCCAGCAGACTGCGAAGCTGGTCTGCCTCTTTTCGTTTTGCCAGCAAATCAGGATGGTTTGGATTTCGCGTGTTCCTTTCGAATTGCTCAATTTCCTGCAAAACCTGAATCAAACGACCTCGATAGTCCAGAGGTGCTTGTGTGCCGGGCGTGTTTGTTCCAGCAACGTTGCCGCGCATTCGTGTCAGATTGGAATCAACCCCCAACAATCCGCCAGATAAACCCTGAGCTTGTAATGCTTCTTCAGCCAGTATCGAATCGTTATATTCGGCCAGCTTCTTTTCAAGGTCCGAAATTCTAAGCTGAATGCGGCCTTGATCGTGGATCAGCAGTTTTGGATCGACGCTGCCCAGGTGTTTTGCCAGTCGTTCAATATTTGCCTGAGCAGCTCGCACGCGATTATCAACATCTCGATGAGACTGTTCTGCCTTCCGCAATGTTTCAATGCGCTTATTGCGTTCGTTATAAACAACTTCGTTCAGGTAGGAATCTTTGACGGCGTTGACAATCAACGCCAGGTCTTCCGGAATATCACCCTGCAGACTGATCTTCAAAAACTCAACGCTGACTTGTCCATCTACGGAGAGGTTCTTAGTCAACCATTCCACGGGATGCGGAACGCTGCTGAGTGTACGACACTCGGCAACCTTTGGATTGCGAAGTGCGGATGTCAGAACGCCACGGCTTTTGATGAACGCTTTTGCGGTGTCAACGTACGTGTTGATTTCAGTGCTGCGATTTGAGTTTCCGAACGCTATGCTTTGTTCAAACTGCTGAATCTTCAAAACGGCGGACGATTCATATTTGGCTGGAATCTGAACCCAGACAATCGCGCTGGCCAGCAAGGCTGCCGGGATGGCAAGCATCAAAGCCGGCACCCAGCGCCGTCGCAGTGCCGTAAGAATCCCCATGGCGGTCAACTCTCGCACACCGGAACTCGATCGCGGCGCTGATCCGTCGGGCCGACTGCTGATTTTTGGTGGCACCCCAGGCGCTGCGGCAGCGTTGCGAGATTCCTGAGTCGTCGTGGTCATGTCGAGTCTCTCCGGCTTACACGGGCAAGTCCGTGGATCGGTGACGACAGTTGTCTGACGGGCGTTCGACGCCTCAGACTTCATCGCCAGATTCAAAACAGTTGCTGAAATCCGGGAACACCCCGAGCGCAGCGCAAGACCTGTTGCGAATCCTCGGAAACATAACTCCTGAAACAGCCTGAGGCGTTAAAAGACGCAACTATGACGCAGCCTGCAGGCATCACCTGTTCACGAAAGACAACCTAATTCGCCTAAGAGGATTATCGCGAATGGAAGGATGATCGCGAATTCAACGGATTCGCCGTGTTATCCAGTCTCCCCTGGCCGAGCCGACTGCGGGGCGCCCTTTCGCTCGACGACTCCTCTGAAACTCGCCACAATTGTCGCTTCCCGACGAACTTCGCGCCATAGGAGCCTCCTGATGATTATTGATTCACATCAACATTTCTGGAAACTGGACCTGCCATTCGACTACGCATGGCTGCATGAGCCGAAGCATGAGCCGATTTGTCGCGATTATCTGCCGGAAGATTTGAAGTCTCACCTGAAGATGTGTGGCATCGATAAATCGGTGTTTGTTCAGACTCAACACAACGTCGAAGAAAACCGCTGGGTACTGAAACTGGCTGAGCAGCACGAATTCATTGCTGGTGTTGTTGGATGGGTCGATCTGGCATCAGAAACATGTGAAGAGCAACTGAGCGAGTTCATCAAGCATCCAAAATTCGTCGGCATCCGGCATATTACTCAAGGCGAACCGGACGACAACTTCATCATTCGCCCCGAAATCATTCGTGGCTTAAAGGTGTTGCAGAAACACAAAGTGCCATTTGATCTGCTGTTCTTTACGCAGCACTTGAAGCATGCAGTAACGCTTGGACAGGCACTTCCCGAATTGCCGATGGTGATTGACCATTTGTCAAAACCGAAGATCAAAGACCGCAAGATCGATGACTGGAAAAAGGATCTGCAGGCCGCAGCAAAGTTCCCGAACATTTACTGTAAGCTCAGTGGCATGGTCACCGAAGCCGACTGGAAGAACTGGAAACCAACCGATCTGAAACCTTACGTTGATGTCGCTCTGGAAGCCTTCGGCGCGGAACGTTGCATGTACGGTTCCGACTGGCCCGTGTGTGAACTCGCCGCCAGCTACGAAATTGCATTTTCCGCGCTCAACGAAGTGCTTGGAACCATCAGCACGGAAGAACAAACTGCGATCTTTGGTGGAACGGCTAAGAAGTTTTATGGTCTGAAGTGAACGGATTCTTGTTGGTCAACGACATCCGGTCGTCAGGTTCGGGACCCATTGCGATGGCCCCTTAGCGTGGTGCTGAAGTGGTCCTTTCGGCTTCGTTGAATCCTCGTCTTATTGCACTTTTCGCATTTTTCGAAAGCATTTTCTCGCTAAATGTTGCAATTGGAACTAAGATTGCGTACGTTCAGTGTTCGTATGTTTAACTTGGCGGACAGCTGCGAACTCTGCAGCAAATCGCCCGCTCGTCCTTTCTTCTGTGTCTCATTTTGCTGGAGTTCTTCTATGAATAATCGTCGTCGCAAGGGATTTACCCTCATTGAGTTGCTGGTTGTGATAGCAATCATCGCGATTCTGATCGCGTTGTTGCTGCCTGCTGTGCAGCAGGCCCGTGAGGCAGCTCGC
>JANOZG010000745.1:0-5413 GCA_031429275.1 Planctomycetota bacterium | reverse complement strand
CCGACTTTGATTGCAAAACACTCGAGCTTCGTCGCCGTTCCGGCCATGTAGGCAAAGACCTCTTCACGAAACCCATCGGCCAGTGTGCGTTTGCGATTCTTTGTGCTGAACACGACGTGATAGAGCAATTGCTGATGTGTACTCACGGTGAAGCCTTTCGAAGAATGTGTCGGCCCTCCGGGCCTTTGCGAAAATGGGAACCCGAACCGGGGCCTCACGGCCCCGGCAGAGGATGTGTCTGCCCTCCGGGCCTGAATCGCAAGCATTACAAATGAACTCTGTAATGACAGCAACTTGAAGAATCGATCACTCAGGCACATTCAATATATTCGTGATTCAGGGCCAAAGGCCCGACATATCTTCTGCCGGTGGCGTGACGGGGTGTTGATCTAATCACAACCCGAAGCGTGAGCGAGGGATTGCTGTCGAAAAATGCGGCGAATCTGATCCCTCACTGACGTTTCGGGTTGTGAAAACCCATTAAATCAACAGCCCGGTGAGCCACAAGAATTGGTCACCAAAACATCAAAAGGCCCGGAAGACCGACACACATTCTGAAGACTGAGGCGAAAATCCTCCTCGACGACGAGGATCTACTTTGTACCCCATAATGTCTCCGTTTCCGCCTCAGCTGGCTGAAGATCGTTTTCAAACTCTTCAATCTCAGTCTGTACGTTGTCCCATGCAGTGGTTGACTCGTCAATTTCCGATAATGGAACGGAAACCGATACCGGATTCAATTCCAATCGATCAAACATCGGCCGACTCAACGAATAGATTCCGGCCATTGCCAGCAATCCGATCGCAATGATTCCCGCTCGACCTCGCCACGATTCAAGTGAAAACTTCGCGTCTCGCACAACCGGTCGACATTCTTCCGGCAGGTCGATGATCGTCGGTTGCTGCACATGTGCAAGACATTGCTCAAACAGTTTCGCTACGTGGCTGGCCGTCTGAATGCGATCGTCCAGCGACTTTGCAAGCAGCCGCTGAATGACGCATTCGAGCCATTCCGGAATGTTCGGGTTCACCTCGCGGATCGGTCGCGGCTCTGTATCCGTGATGCGACGGAGAATGCCGAAACTTGTCTCTGCTCGAAACGGTGGCCGTCCGGTACACATCGCGTACATCACGCTGCCGAGACTAAACAGATCGCTGCGTGCATCCACGTTTTCTCCGCGAGCCTGTTCCGGTGACATGTATTGCGGAGTGCCGGCGATGACTCCGCTGCGTGTCATGCTGGCGTCGTCAACAGCGCGGGCGAGACCGAAGTCCGTGAGTGTGACTCGCTCAACGCCATCTTCCAGTAGAATGTTGGCTGGTTTGATGTCGCGGTGAACTAAGCCTTGTTCGTGTGCTGCGGCAAGACCAGAGGCAACCTGCTGGCCGATGCGGAGGATCTCTTCGCTTTGCAGCGGGCCTTGTCGATCGAGTCGTCGTTGCAGTGATTCGCCGCGAATGTAGGGCATCACAAGGAATGGCAGCGGCCCGTCGTTCTGCACGCTATGAATCACGATCACGTTGGGATGCAGCACGGTTGCAGCGGCCTTCGCTTCACGTGCAAAACGCCGCCGAGCCGCACCGCTTGACGCTAGTCGCGGCGCCAGGACTTTCATGGCGACGGTTCGATCGAGCGGCCCGTCGAACGCTTTCAGCACAATCCCCATGCCACCTGATCCAATCACGCCCGAGATTTCATAGCCGCCAAGTCGTCCCAGCATCCGAGGGTCGTCGGTGGGATTCAACAAACCCAGCACCTGAGCTACCTCAACCGACGCAGACGCTTTGCGATGGTTCGCGTGTTGCTCTTCGTGAAGTGCAAATGACGATGTGCTCAGCGAGACGGCATCGAACGGCTGATCTTTGAGAAACTCTTCGGCCTCGCTCCATGACGACAGATCGGCAGCGGCCAGTTGAATTCGATCCCGGCAGACTTTGCAGTTTTCAAGATGGCTATGAAGTCCCGCTTCCGCTTTCACATCGAGCGAATCCGCGAGGTAGCGTTCGAGTAATGACGGATCACAGGTTTCAGGATGAGCGTTCATCGGCTTCGTCCTCCATCGCTTTCACGGTGTCCCTGAGCCGTCTCATGATGCGACTGCGAGCGGCATAAATAACAGCTTCGGATCGCTGCAGGCGTTCGGCCGCCTCAGGGATAGACAGCCCTTCGATCATTGTCATCGCAAACGCCTGCCAGGTGGTTGCATCGGCTCGGGTTCGAACATGTTCGGCCGCTTGACGGAACAATTGTCGTCGGTATTCACGGACAAGCCGCGAATTCAGTTCGCTGTCCGCATGATCTTCCGGAATTTCGACGGAAAGCAACGGGCCGCCAACCGCGCGATCTTTTGGCTGTCGAGTCAGCATGTTGATGGTTGCGTTGCGAGCCATACGACACAGCCAGTGACGAAAACGCGTTGACTCATTTCGCCGTTCCCAGTTCGGCAGTGCTTTCGCGACGGACAAAAGAACCTGCTGAGCCACATCCTGAGCATCCGCATCCTGCAATCCTCGCATCCGGGCGACATTGTAAACGACCGGCCGATAGATCCGGGCAAACTGCTCCCACGCTCCCTGATCGCGCGCGTCAGCGACTCGAATCAGCAGGCTGTCTCGCGTTTCCGGAATTTCATCCACCGATCGTCCTCCAGCCTAAGAACACAGGCTGCGGCTTATTCTGACAGGTCAGAGGCAGATTTTCTTCTCAAAATGACAGAACACCGATCGGTACGTGCTCTACTGCGCTAAAGAACGCCATTCATCAGACAATCGTAAAGTCCACAGACAAGCTCCATGTGCTGAACGCGCCATTTGTTGATACAGCTCGCACCCAGACACGATAATTCGCAGGAGCCAAGTCTGTCGGCGGCGTGTAACTGGTTGTTGTGAGATTCGCCAGGTTGATTACCACGCCAGTTCCGTCGAGTTTCGCGACCCACAACTGATAGCTCGCCGCGCCTTGCACGGGGCTCCACTGGAACGTGGGGGTTCGATCAGATGTTGACCCCAAGGGACCAAGTACGATCGGCTGACCACCGACATTGAAATCCTGTGGTATGCTCCAGGCCCCGTTGACATTCTGATTGTTGGAACCACGCACCCACCAGCGATAATTGCCCACAGCAAGTGCAGTTGGCTGTGACAGGCTGGTTGCGGTGACACCCGACTGATTGAGGACAACAGCATTCGTGGTTCGGTTCTGTACGTAGATGTTGTACTTCGTCGCACCGGGCAGAGCTTGCCATTGATACGTCGGCTGACTGCTAAAGCCGGGTGTTGAAGGCGAGGTGGCTACCACTCGCGGAGCAACGGTGAATTGTTGCGAAGTTGACCATTTGGCGGCAACATTCCCGGCATCAATGCCTCGCACCCAGGCAACGTATTTGCCCAGCGGAAGACTGGCTGGTTGAAACGAGTTCGTGGTCAGAGCAGATTCACGGGTCACCTGTAACTGCCCGGTCGACAGACTATTCACCCAGAGATCGTATTTTGCTGCTCCGGGCAACGCCAGCCACGTCAGAGAAATGCTATCTGTAAAAGCGTTCGGGAAACTATCGACCGTGACCGCCGTATTGATCTGGAAGTCTCGCGGTGCTGACCACGCACTCAAAACGCCTGCCGAAGTTTTCGCTCGCACCCACACGCGATATTTACCAATTCCCATCGCAGTCGGTGATGTAAAACTTGTGGCACTGACATTGGTCTGTATGACGGGACTCTGGCCTGTCGAGAGGTTGTTGATCCACACGTCGTAGCTGGCCGCGCCGGAGACGGTTGCCCAGGTAATTGCTGGGGACAGCACTGGCGTTACGTCAGCCGGAGCCTGCAATACAGGAACACCGAGTAAGGCGTTGAGTGTCAAACGGTTTCCGTTTCCAGTCAGAACCTGAACCGCAGGAATCGTGACCAAACCCAGCGAATCTGCGGTTACTGTTCCTGACTGCAGAACTTGATTTGTCGTCAGGTTTCTATTTTGCCAGGAAACTGACTGCCCCGGCTCAACCTTGAATGCAATGGTCCTTTGCGGGGTCACGTCGGCCGTCTGAGCTCCCGCTCGCGAACGCAGGGTAACGGCAAATTGACTCGGGCTGTCTACAATCGCCGGACCAAAGTTATTCCATGGAACGGACCAGTCCAAAGCGATGTTGTAGAACTCAGTTCCAGTCGGTGGCGAAACAAGTGGGCCGGAACCTGATGCATTCGAAAAGGCGATCAGTGCCCGATCTTTGCGAAACACCCAGTCAGAATTGCTTCCTCCGGTATTCCCGAACATCGCTGTATTCTGGAAGTCGAAGCCCATCCAGTTATGTTCCCAATTGCCGCGATTCTCTTTCGCGAACGCGACGCGGGCATTGTTTAGCGCCGCTACGAAAGGAAGTCCCTGGGTCTGCCAGTCGATGACATCATCCAGTTTTCCATGCCCAACCATCAACAGAGCCATCGGTTCAGCTCGCATGACGTTCAGCATTTGCTGGTGATTCATCCAGTCATACACACCTGTATTGTTGTACTTTGTCAGTCGTGACGCATAAGGCCCCTTGTTAACGATGGGCAGATTCGAAGCTGCCGTTCCCCACAGACTTTCAAACTGCCCAATAAAGACCGCGCTGGCTGCGTAGTTCGTCATTGGTTGGCTGGCGTAGATCCACGAAAAATAGTCTCCGTAACGCATTCCCAAAGACAACGCCCCCGAGGCTCCCATGGAGTTGCCTTGAATATGCACCGCCTGCGAGTCCACGTTGAAGTTCGCTTTCACCTGATCCATGATCTGAAACAGACGCTGCTCAGTGAAGTTTTCGATGTGACCGCTGGTCGGAATCTCTCCGTCAGTGATGTAATTGTGATCGGCCGCAAAGCCGTACCACCATGTATTGATGTGACCAGTTTGACCACCGCCGTCATCCGGAAAAACCTGGATCACCGGCCAGCCGAAGTCCGCATTCGGTTCCAGACGATAACGTTCGCCATAGGCATGCGGCATCAATCGCATCGGATATGCAACGTCCGGGTTGTAGTTGACCGGAAGGGCGACACTGTAGTTGTATGCGTAACCTTCAAACGTTGGATTCCAGTTCGCGTAGTCCATGAATTGTGTGTAGACGCGGCCTCCGCCATTATTAATCTGCGACACCAGAACAGGCTGCGCCGCAGCCACGATTTCAGCGACTGGACTTGTGAGCGTATTCACACCCGCGATGAGAGTCAGACTTTCCAATCCATTGACGACTTCAGTCACTGCGTAATACGAGTTACCCGCTTCACCGGACTGCATTGTGTAAACGAATAGTCCCGTATCATCGGACAGCGGCGTCCCCAGATCCTGAATTACAAAATTCGTTGGCGCGCCGACGCCTGTCAGGTCGTGCCGCGATGTGTTGTCATTTAATGGCCCCCATTTGGATGTCAATTTTTT
>JANOZG010000744.1:0-3818 GCA_031429275.1 Planctomycetota bacterium | reverse complement strand
AGAACGTTCCTTTGACTTGAACGGGCCGACCTGTTGCGAATTGATCAATGTCAAACAGTACCGCGAGATCAAGAGTCGCCTGGGACAGGATCCGCTCAGCGAAGATGCATGCCCCGAAAAACTGTGGGAGCGAATTTGCCGCAGTCGATCACCAATCGGGACTGTGCTGTTGAACCAGTCAGTGATCGCGGGCGTAGGCAACGTATACCGAGCGGAGATTCTGTTCCTGCTGGGAATTCACCCCGAGACTCCGACCAACGAACTTTCGCGGGATCAATTCGACGCCTTGTGGAAGCTGACAACGGACTTGCTCAACATCGGGGTGAAGTACAATCGCATCATCACCGTCGACCGCCAGTTGTTCGACAAACCGATGAGCCGCTTGAATTCTTCGGAGCGGTTGAATGTCTACAAGCGATCCAATTGTCGTCGTTGCGGCACCAGGATCGTAACCTTACTGCTGGGCAACCGAAAAATGTACGCTTGTGAGACGTGTCAGAGGATGAACCAAAACTCGTAGCCGTTCAAGAAAGTTTTTGACTCTGGCACTCTTGCGGATTGGCGTGCAATCATGCTCAGCAAGGTTTCTTAATTGAACATCTCTATGTGTCTCTGATTGGGTCCGAACGAAGCATGGGCAACGTCGAATGTCTCAAAAACTCAAAATGTCGTTTGGAATACTCCTTGCCGTCATTCCTCTCAACAAAAGCCAGGAAACACTTGTCATGCCACTGAATGTGTCGGGGAAAAAGATGGTGTACGTAGCTTTGGTCGTCGTGCTAATGGCGGTCGTGGGTGTTGGTTGGAAACTGACCGCTCGTAGTTCCTACGAGTCCGCTGACTACAGCATCGTCGAATCAGACGCGTCATTTGAGATCCGGGATTATCCCGATCTGATGTTAGTCACGACGGCGATGAATTCGCAGGGCGGTGACGGAAGTTTCGGACGTCTGTTTAGATACATCAGCGGCGAAAACGAAGACGAAATCAAGGTCGCGATGACGACCCCCGTGTTTATGGAGCCTGAAGGTCCGAATACCAACGGACAAATGGGGTTCGTAGTTCCAAAGAAGGTCTCTTTGGAACGCATACCCAACCCGACAGGTGAAGGCGTGCAAATCCAGAAACGCGAAGGCGGTAGATTTGCCGTCATCCGGTTCTCTGGTCGAATGGATGAGGACTCTATGGCAGAGAACGAGGAAAAACTGAGGAAGTGGATTGATACCAGAGGTTTGTCTGGGTGCGAGGACTTCGAATCCGCAGGCTACGATCCTCCGTGGACGCCCAACCCGTTTCGCCGCAATGAAATTCTGATTCGCCTGAAGCAAGAGGCCGCAGATCCTGACTGATCCGGCGTGAAATGATCATTCTCGATGCAGAGTTTCGCGTGATCTTCGGCGCAAAAAATAACGGATCGAAGAGAGAAAAGCGGCATCCCTGCCAGGAGGCCATCCCTGGTGATTCAAAGGCCCGTCGCCAGTCTTGTTGAGTGAGCAAGCGACCTGAAGGAGTGGGTTGCGTGAGCGAGTTTGCTTTTCTCCGCTTCGATCCGTTCTGCGTCCAGTGTTGAAATATGGGTTGAATGTGCGAAATAATTGCTTGGGAAAACTCTACGAGGTCAGCTGTTTGAATAGCTCGCCAAAATCCGGCATTTCCTCGCGAAGCACGCTGTTCCATGCCTCGGGATTCCAGATCTCGACGCAGATGACAGCTCCCACCACTACGACTTCTTTGCCAGCATCAACTCCCAGGAATGTTCTGAAGCCATCGGGAATCAGAAGCCGGGAACGATTGGCGAGTCGCACAGTTTGATGGCGAGTCGACAGCAATCGACCAAGTCGCTGCACGTCGCCCCAGCGTTGCTCCATTCGGCCAGAATCGATTTTCTGACGGAGCAATGCCAGACCGCTGTCTAATCGTTGTTGCCATTCCGCCTGCTTCCACAGACTCAGACAACCAGCCCGTTCTTTTGCAATGATCAGATCACCGTTTTCATCAGAAACGGCAGATGCCAGTTCCGGAGGCAACATCAGGCGATTGCGATCATCGATCGTTCGCTGAAATTCGCCTGTGAGAAACATGACAAGCCTTTGTGGCAGAGCTGACAACAAATGAACAAAAGTCGAGCCGGAATTGGCCATTCTTGGCCGGGACCGACAGCGAGAGACACAGCCTACCGGGCATAAAACCCACTTTCAACTAGTTTTCAAAGATCTCTGCGGGCATTTATCCCACAAATCCTGCCGACAGCTTACGACTGCGAGTCTGGGTTGGCAAGGCATCACATAATCGTTTTTTCCGGATTTGACGAAAACCCTGTGCACGCGAATCAGGACGACTGAACTCGCGAAACTTCCCACACATCAGGATTCGCAGCGATTGATTTCGCGGGTATGCTGATTTCCTATGTCTGACGATGTCCGCAAACTGATTCCTTCGATGACCGCGCTTCTCGCTCGCCAGGAAGTCGCGTCGCTGATTCAATGGTTTGGACCAGACATCGTGCGGGGCAAACTGTTGCACGCAATCGAACTATTACGCAAACATTTCGCGGATGGTGTGGTGATCCCCACGAAACAAGACGCTGAGACGCTTGTGACTGAATGGCTCGTGAACGATATGGATCGCACTTTGCTGAATGCACCGCGCAAGGTCATTAATGCGACAGGTGTACTTCTTCATACCGGTCTGGGGCGCGCGCCGCTGGCTCAGGCCGCTCAAAATGCAATCATGGATGCGAGTGGAGCGTGCCTGCTGGAAGTTGATCCAGACTCCGGCGAACGCTCTTACCGCGGCTTTCAAGTGGACGAGCTACTAAAGGCTCTCACAGGATGCCAAGACAGCCTGATCGTCAACAACAACGCTGGAGCCACGCTACTGCTACTGCAAGCTCTATGTCAGGGCCGCGAGGTTCTGATTTCGCGAAGTCAACTTGTCGAAATTGGCGGTTCGTTCCGTCTACCCGAGATTTTCAAAACGGCCCGCGTTGAATTGCGTGAAGTCGGCACGACCAATCGCACTCATCTGCGCGACTATGCCACCGCCATCACTGATCGCACGGCCGCCATCCTGCGCGTCCATGCATCCAACTTCCGCATCGTCGGCTTCACCGCTGAACCGTCCAGTTACGAACTTGCGCAACTTGCCCGTGCTCGAGGCGTGTTGATGTTTGATGACATCGGCAGCGGGCAGCTTTTCCAGAATCCGCTTCTCAAGTCATTTGAGGAACCGGATTTCCGGACCAGCATCGAAGACGGCGCGGATCTGGTACTTGGCAGCGGTGACAAACTGCTCGGCGGCCCGCAAGCCGGAATCATCATTGGCCGCGTTTCTCTGATGGAAGTTCTGCGTCAGCACCCGCTGGCACGATGTCTTCGAATCGACAAACTCAGCCTTGCCGCATTACATGCGACGCTCCTGATTCATGCTCGAGGAACAACTTCCAATGAGCTGCCTCTTCATCAAATGCTTCACAGTGACATCGCGAGCCTGCATCAACGAGCAGAGTGCATCGTCGCGCAATTGGGGCTGCTGAAGGATGTGACAGCACACATCGTCCAGAGCATCGCGGAAGTAGGCGGTGGTTCGTGTGCCGGAAAGCAAATCCCATCCGTAGCGATTGCACTCAGGTCAAGTACGATTTCCGCCAGGGCTTTGGCCAGCAAACTTCGGATGAGCGTACCGGCAATCTGGGGCCGTATCGAAACGGACACCGTCATGCTGGACCTGCGTTCCGTACTTCCGCATGACGATTCATTGCTGATCGAGACAGCCAAATGCGTCTTGCATGGACTCGTTAGCAAACAAGACTCCTAGAC
>JANOZG010000743.1:0-10879 GCA_031429275.1 Planctomycetota bacterium | reverse complement strand
GTGGCTCTTGATCACCGCGGAGGGGCCCTTGAACGAGACGCTCTCCTCGCACCACAGGCGCGTCATGATTTCCAGGCCTTCGTCTGTGCGTTGGCCGCGTCCCTTCGTGGGTATGCCGGTCGCGCTGTAATCGCGGGAGATGGCGCTGCCGACCCCGAAGGCTGGCAACAGACGACCCTCCGACAGGAAGTCGATGGTGGTCCGTAGATATACGGTCGCATCTTGGGGTTCCAACGACTGGATCGATGTCCATAATGAACACCGGCTTCCAGAATGTCTTTTACCACAATCTCAGCCATTGCCGTTCTCCTGTGATCTGCGGCGGCATGCCGCAGCGAGCAACCTAAGACAGGCACTCGCACAGAACAATTGTGTGAATGTTAAAAAACGGAATCCGTTCATCAACACGCAGCACGTCACCAAAGAACCGGAGGTGACAGAATCCGGCGAGATCCCCGTGGATCCCGGAAATTCGAAGTGGGGAACAATATCGATGTTCGTGGTCAGCGTCAAACACCGTTTCTGGGTGAGAATCGACCGAAGCGTGGCAAATCATTGGAATTCATCGAGAATTCTCGGCAAACCGACCAGGAAAATAGAACGATCAACGAATTGACTCGGTTCGCTGGTTCGTTTGCTGCGTCGTTCCGTCATATTTTCTCGGGAGAAACGACAACGGCAGATAAACCGAAGAATGGCTGAGAGCCCTTGCCCCAAAAGAGCCTCCCGGCCCGTTGACGTTAGCCGCTCACGTAGTTCACTTCCCGAAAGATGCGCGTACCGGGCACGCACGATTCAGAGTAAGAATCCAACTTGTGAGCTTGACCATTTACGTTGTAAAGCGTGAGAATCCTGAAGGGTTCAATTCTCAGTTTGTAGTATCAACCGTTTTCTCTCCTAATGCGAAAGAGTTTCGATGTTTCGGGTTCAATTTAAAAAGACGTTACTAGCATCGGCAGTAATGCTGGGTGGGCTGTGCGGAGTCGCTGCGGCGCAGACGGCGGACACAAAGGTTCTAAGTAATCAGATCCTGCCAAAGGACACGTATTTCTACATGTCTGTGCCAAGCGTTCAGGAAATGAAAGCGACTTTTGAAGATTCTTCTGCTGGTCGCATGTGGGCAGACCCCGCTTTAGAAGAATTCAAAGCGGAGCTGAACAACGCACTTTCCGGCGAAGTTTCCGACGCCTTCTCGAAAATCCACGATGCTATCGGCTTGACGGTTGAAGAGTTGATGGCAATCCCGACCGGTGAAGCAACGGTCGCGGTTTCTAAGGCCTCAAACAAGCTGGGGCTGATCATGTTCCTCGACTACGGATCACATGAATCCGAAGTTCGCGGCTTGCTTGAAAAAGCCGCTGCCGAGCTGAACAACTCGGACGATCTGGAAGCCAGTGACATCGAACATGATGGTACTGAACTCACGATGTACAAGATCACAAACGAAGTCTCAAAGAAGACTCCGCTCGCCAAGGAATTCGGCTGGTTCCTGAAGGATGAACGTCTCGTCATTTCCAACAGCAGTGCGTTGTTGAAGTCAACCCTCGATAACTGGGGTGGCGATTCAGATAAATCACTGGTTCACAATGACGTCTACAACTACATCATGGAAAAATGTGAAACAACTCCGGGTGCCGGGATGATGACAACCTACGTCGATCCTCTGGGACTTTTCACAGCATTGGTCGAGACCCGCTCACTGGGTGAACAGGGTGCTGGTGCCGCGATGGGAATTGCAATTCTTCCAACGCTTGGTATCAACCAATTGAAAGGCTTTGGTTCCTCCGGCGAAATGGGAGGCGATAATTTCGAAGGTGTATCACGCGCATTCCTGTACTGCGAACAGCCACCACAAGCTGCAATGCAGGTATTTCAGCTCGATAAAGTGGATGTTGTCCCGCCATCATGGGTGAAGGACAATGTCTGCGGCTGGACGGCCACAAAGTGGAAGGCTGGCGAAGCGTATACGGCCGTTGAAACACTCGTTGATATGTTTCAAGGTGCCGGCGCACTGGAAGGTATTGTTGAAAACCTCGCATCTCAGGGTCCAGGGATCCATATTAAGAATGACATCATTGATCAACTGGATGGGAACATTCAGATTGTTGTCGCCCCTGCAGATCGAACTTCCAAAGCACAAACAGAAGATATGCTGTTCGTCGTCGGCGTTAAGGATAATGAGAAAATTGCGGACCTGCTCAACAAGATCACATCTGAGCCTGGTTTCCCCGGCGAAACTCGTGAAATCAACGGAGCGACGGTTTATGAAGTCGAGCCCGGAAACGGTCAGAAGTTTGCGTTCACTGCCGCAAATAATCAGTTGCTGATATCAATCGGCGGAAATCAGCTTGAGCAGGCTTTGCGTGCCAACGATGATCTTCGTCCGCTTTCAGAGTCCGATGATTTCAAACAAGTGTCTGAACACTTTCGTGAAGGTGCGCTGGCGGTAAGTTTCAGTCGTCCTGCTCTGCAGTACCGTCGTATGTACGACATGGTACGTGATGGTGATGCCGCTGAGAATTTCCCTGGCATGGAAGATCTGTTCGCTAAAATCGACTTCAGCAAACTGCCTTCATTCGACGTCATTGAAAAGTACATGGCTCCAATCGGGGGCAGCTGGGTAGGTGACGAGAACGGCGTGCTGATGGAATCCTTTTCACTGAAGGGTGAGTAATATTCTGGCCTGATCCTCAGGCCCGAAAGTTTCGAACAAGAATTTCAGGCTGCTTCTGGTTTTCCGGGAGCAGCCTTTTTTAATGGCCCGCTGTAACGCCAAGCTCAGGAATGACCGCGTGCGTACAGTCGATACGGCGTTTCAGCAGCAAAGACTTTTGGGTAAGAAAAAAGTTGCGCAGTAAAATTGCCGGCCATCTTTTTGCCCAACATTTTTCTGCCCAGAACGTGGTCAGACGATGAACAATCTCAACCCAGTAGTGGGACGCCATTTATTAATAGCCCGCTGCATTTGGTCGGATCGAAGGAGCCCAATTGTTTCAATAAAACATTGGTTCACCAGTGGCGGACAGGCCAGGTCGCAGTACATCCTGGCCTGTCGGCCACTGGTCAATCATCACAATCACGGTCGGTACCCACTCATTGAGCGGGCCCATTTCCAGTTCACAACAATGGTCCCATTTTTTCATCAAATTCACGTTTGGCATTGACCAACAGAATAGTCAACGGCACAAGCACTGCGATGACTTGTAGAGCAAACTTTGCTGCGGCAGATCGCTTGCGAAACGCTGGAAATTCTCCGACCCAGCACAGCAACGGTGCAAGAAACATCAGGAGCGCATCACCGCTCGTCAATTGACCGAAAAAGCGACCAACCCAGACCAAACTAAACAGGCTCACAAGCCCAATCCCAATCGCTGCTGTTCCGATGCTCCTGGGATTGAAATGACCTTCGCGGTCGATTCGTGCACTAACCGGAAAGTGCGACGCAAACGCTGACACAAATAGCACGGTTGCCAACGGCAATGCGGCAGCACCACCTTTGATGTAGCCCGCCATCATCGTGGTGCAGCCAGCACAGATTAAGCATACGCCGAGACTCACGACAATTCCGCTCGAAGCCGCGCGCTTTGCCAGCTGTGTCAGAGCGAACCACATGCCAATCAGGAGAAGCGAACTCACAAGCAAAATGCATGGCAGATTCTGGATAAGCCATCTTTCGCGAGTACTGCTGTGCAATCCGTCAAGATAGATCGAACCGTGCATCAGGATTCGACCGATCACGCAGCACAGCAGACATCTCGTAATCCACACTAAGACGCACGACGTGCGTTTCGTATGGTTACGATGGTTCAACGCACTGGCTGCCGAATCTATTGCTGAGCTATTGTCAGCAATCGCAGTAACAAATTCGATCGTCAGAATGGCCGGAAGCACGATTGTGAGGAAGCGATCCAGTGCATTCGCAGGCGGCCATGGCCACGGGAAATTCAGCGTAAAGTAGCCAGCAAACGCTCCGCATGTCATTGCGACAACATTTGCTGTTTCAAAAATCACTCTGCTTTGTTTCCACGCACGAAGACGGAACAACAGCAGAATCGTCGTGCTGGCGACAACCGCCGCCAGCACAGCTTTCAGGTATTCAAACGGATCAGGCATCCGTTATTTTCGAGTCCCTTCACAATCGATGATAATGATTGCTTCGTCGCCTATTCCTTCAGGACTGATCGCCGCTGGATCAAAGCCATAGTCACTGCGTTTCAATTTCAGCTCGGTCGAAAACCCGACTCGTTTGACGTCCCGGGTCACCTTTTCCTTGCCGCCCATCAGGTTGAATTTGATTTCGTTGGTTTTGCCGTGCATGGTGAAATCGCCGGTCACTTCGTAGCCGCCTTCAATGGCCTTAACTGCTGTGCTCCTGAATTCAATCGTTGGAAACTGCTTGGTATCAAAGTAGTCCGGCTGACGCAGATGTTCGTCCCGTTTGACGTTGCCAGTGTCCACACTTTCCGCCTTAATGGTCAACGAAAATGTGGACTTCGTTGGATCCTGTCTGTCCAGTGAAAACTTGCCGTCTACTTCATTGAAGCGTCCGTGAATCCAGCTGATATCAACGTGACGAGCTTTAAAGCTGACGGAAGAATGCACCAGATCGTAGGCATATTCATCCGCGCTGAATGCGACGTTGCCTGTCCCACAAAACGCTGCCACTGCGAACAACGACAGCAGACCGAAAGATAGAATTGGACGCATTTATAATTCCCTTACAAGTGATTTTGGAGATACCACACTGCCATGACTACGCTCGCAGTCAGCAGCCCGAACACCATCCTAGGCTTTGTCGAGTTGACAGTAAAGCGACCGAATTCATTCCGGCATGATGTCTGGAGCCGATGTGACTACAAGCTGGCCCGAGGCGTGAATTGTCGCTGTTGCAACTCATCAAGTCGCTGCTTCACGGCGATGGCGGTTTCACGAACTGCCAAAGCTTCTGCTGACATTAAACCGTTCAACAGTTCAACTCTGTTTCTGATGGGGTGACGTTCAATGGCTGGCAATGTCAGTAGTTGCAGTTTCGAATCGTCGCTCTCGGCCATCAGTCGCAGCAGATCTTCGTTCTGTCGATTGTGCGACAGAATCGACGGCAGTTGATTCCATGCTTCGTGCTTTGGATCAGTCGTCAGTTCATTGGCAAGGTGGCGGGCAGCCGCTTCACAAGGGAGCGCCCAGAGCTGACTGCGCAATTGGCGCAAGACCTGATTGCCCAGATATTTAGGACCGCTGTATTGCAGATTCTCGGGATCATCGACGATCGTGGCAACTCGTTTCGTTTCGGCGTCCAGAATCGCGGTGAACACAACATATTTTGCATCGGCAGAAAGTGCTTCAGGGAACCTTGGCACATTGAAAGACCCCTCGCCAGCATTGGCATCTCGCAATGCAGACAAGAACATCTCCGCAGTCGATTCGGGCCATAGACGCGCCAGATAATCCCATCGCATTTTTAACGTTGCATCACGACTATGCGTAGGCTCTCCTTTGGCTCGACCATCGAGTTCCGGCCAGAATGTCATCGCCATTGAAGGACGCTGCCTGGAGTACTCGCGATCGATGAACAGAAAGTCGAGTTCCGTCGGAAAGCTCCCGGTCATCATTGAGTAGTCGCTCAGAGTGTTCCGACAGAGTTTCCGTATCGCATCCGCTTGCTCACGGCGAAACGCGGTGCCCAGTGGAGAACGCAGCGACGCCAACTTGTAGAACCAGCCATTGACGTAGTTCTGAGAATGGCCGAGATCCAGATCATCTCCCCATCCTTCCGTTGCGATACGTCGCCAGTCATTTCGCAGCAGAAATTCTTCGTACGATGAACCGCCCAGTAACGCAGCATACTCGAGTCGATGTGTGTTCCCGTAGCTCAGCCTCATGATCTGCGGCGTGATTCGCCGCTCGACGATATTGTCTGCCTCGGGATGGATCGCCGCGAAAAGGCCGCGTTTTGAGATCGCCTGCGGATCGGTGGCGATCGTTTGTCCTTTTGATGCATCATCAAGAAGCTGATCAAGTCTCCAGATGGCCTGAGCAATTGGCCACAGTCCGATTTCGTCACCATAAACGCCACCGTCTTCATGATATGTTGCAAATCGTCCGTTTCCGTGGCTCCGGTTACCAGGATCGATTTCCGACGAATTTGTCAGCAACTGAATCGCATGATCCACCAATTGCTGCGGGTCAAGCATCGGCACCAGCAGATTCACTGCAACACCCGCATCGCTGCCCGAATCATAACGACGGGAAGACCTTGCTTCGTCTTCGATACGCATCAAATGAGCCCACGCTGATGCGGCGTCCGTGACGTCAGCTAATCCATGCGCAATCCGGGCACGTTGTTCGAGAACCTTTTTTAACGTCGGCTCCTCTAAAATCGCTCGGTCCAACTGCTTCGTTCCAAAGTCGCCGTACGAATCAAACGTCGCCAGCCATGCTTCGTCGATTTCGCAGTCGTTCAGTCGAGCCCGGTCGAGAAGGTTCTCGATCTCCGATTCCCAAACTGGAAATACGGTGTCGAATGTCACAACAATTACGGAAGCGGGCGAACCGGACTTTCCTTTTGTCGTCTGACGAACCAACGATGAGAATCCCGTTACTCCGTTCAGCACAATTCTGTAGTACAGCTTTGTGCTATCAGGATGTCTGACCGGAAAATGCAGCGGGCACCAGCCCCAGCTACTGAGCGAATCCCCCTGCAGAGTTGTATACGAATTCAATTCCGTTTGAGGGTTTCGCAATGGGTTGACGTTTTCGTGTTCCCACGGCGGCACCTTTGCCATCAAATCTGTGCTGGTTGTTTCGAATGGAGTCTTTCCGAGTTTCACACCGTTGATCCATACGTCAGCTCCTGAAATACTGTCCATCAATTCGAATCGCAGCTTTCCGGGCGTATCATTGATGGCCGAAGAATCTGATCTCGATGTGTTTTCTGCATTACGCTCCATGTCACGTTGTTCATAGATCTTTGCATCCAATGCAAAGACTCCAATGACAAGTTCGCCCAGAACAGTTGCCGTATTTGCCAGCGGACTAGTCTCAGAATCGTTTTCATTGGTCAGTCACTTTGCAATAGGTTGCAATCACCGGCGTAGAATGGGACTTGAGTCCCGTACTGATCTCGTCCGGGCGGGTCTCAAGACCCGTCCTACAAACTTGTTGTCAACGCAATAAACAATTCCTCAAGACTCGCCTTGCGACGCCGAACCTCATGTTCCATCGCAACCGTTTCGAGACCGCCCGCGCGATCTCGCAGCCAGACGCTTGTGATCTCGCGACGTTCTTCATGCAGGCAATCAACGCCTTCAGGAAGATTCAACAGCGAGGGAGGAGAATCGCATTCGATCACGAACACCTGTTCACGCAACTCCTCCAGATCCGCGTGAAGCAGAATCGACCTGTTATGCAAAATGCAAATCTGATCCGCTATACGTTCGATGTCCGCTATGACATGCGTTGCAATCAAAGCCGTCACACCACGATCATTCGCCTGTTTGCGAATCAATTGATACAGCTCAATTCGAGACTGCGGATCAAGTCCATCCGCCGGTTCATCCAGCAGCAACACATCGCACTGCCTGCACAGCATCATCGCCAGCAGGACCCACCGCTTCTGACCTTTGCTCAGCGTTGACCAGCGGCGACTGATTTCCAGCCCATGCGACGACAATAATGTTCGCATCCATGATTCATCAAACTGCGGCCCGATCGCACGACTGATGTCCATCAAATGGCGAATCCGCGTCGTTCGAGCGGGCTCAAACCCATCCAGCAAACAGCCCGTCCTTTGCAGCATTTCCGCACTGCGCGGCCATGCGGCATCCTGCAGGACATCGCTGCCTCCGGATGTCGGTTGAATCAGTCCCATCAGCAGCTTCAGCAACGTTGTTTTGCCCGCTCCGTTCGTCCCGAGAAGTGCGCAAACGCTTCCCGATTCGATACTCAGCGACAGATCTTTCAGAACGTTTGTTCTCCCAAAATCGCGGCTGAGTTTTTCTGCGCGGATCGCAAAGATGCTACTTTGAATCATTAGTTTTCTCCATGTCTTCGGCGACTTTTTTGAGCACCGATTTGACTTCGTCAGCCGTCGCTCCCAGTCGCTTTGCTTCCGACATCAGCCGCCGCACCAGATCCGTCAGTACATCGTGCCGTCGAGATGTCGATAGAACACCCTGAGGAGACGTGATAAAGACACCCCGTCCCTGCTGCATCACGGCAAGCCCCGCGTGACACAGTTCTTCGTACGCTCTGACAACAGTTCGCATGTTGATGCCAAGCGAATTCGCCAACTCGCGGATGCTCGGGAGCCGATCACCTTCCGCCAGCTTTCCGCGCGCAACTTCAAATTTGATCGCCTCGACAATCTGCCGATAGATCGGTTCGCCACTGTGATGATCGAGATGAATTTGCATGAAGCAACCAGTTTCAACTGTTGTACAACGTATGATACAGTTGACTGCAACGATTGTCAACGCGCAGTTCATCGAAAATCGGACCTTCATCAACTACAATCTATTTTAGATCCATGTTTAAAACCCGGAGCCCCCTCATGAATCGAATTGTCAGCGTGTTCGTCGTTTTAGTGTTTGTCGCTTGCTCATTGTCACGGGCAGATAACGAAAAGAAGAAGGCAAGTGAGATAGAGCGCGAAACCAGAACCATTAGCGGCTGGACGGTGCATATTGATCTGCGGTTGCTGCAGAAAGAACCAAAGGCAACACGCCAGGCACTGCATCTGCTGGAGAAACAGCTTGTTGAAATCATTCGAGTCGTCCCAAAAACGGCGGTGGCGGAACTTCAGAAAGTGCCGTTGTATTTTTCGTCAGAATACGAATCTGGCAAAGGTCGAGCGGAGTTTCATCCGGGTGAGGAATGGCTGAAAGAGAACGGCCGTGATCCCGTGATGGTGAAGGGCGTTGAATTCAGCAACGTGATGGATTTCGAACAGGAAATGCGTCGCATGCCGAATTTTGCTATGCATGAGCTGGCTCATGCCTATCACAACCTTGTGCTCGAAGAAGGTTTCGGAAATCCTCAGATTACTGCCGTGTACGCACGCGCGAAGGAAAGTGGCAAGTACGACAACGTAGAACGGTGGCATGGAATTCCGAATAAGAACACGTTTGAAAAAGCGTATGCAATAACGAATCCGATGGAATACTTCGCTGAAACAACGGAAGCCTACTTCAGCAAAAATGACTTTTTCCCTTTCACCAAGGCCGAGTTAAAAACGTCAGACCCTGAGATGTTTGATCTGCTGACAGAGTTGTGGGGAGTCAGTCACTGAACTCGCACCAATCTATGATGCCGGATGTCAGCAAGCCATCGCACAGCAACGGTTCGTGCAATCATGGTGGAACATTTGGTTGGGGTGGCGGCAGCCAACGCGGCTGGAATGCAAGCGTTCGGTGCGTGCTGAAACGGGGTCATATTGTCGCCCCGGCCTTAATGGAACCCCATCCATTGAACTGGAGCCGCAAGTCGCGCAAGACCAAGGTTGATCAGACTGATGGGTAGAGTGACTTCACCCAAGTGACAAAGGACGACGATAGTCGTTAGTATTCTCTAACAAGGGCTGACAGCCCGTGTGTATTCTAAAATGTGACCGGCTGTAGACAATCACACCTCTGACTTTACCAACGGACCAGTCTTGCCAACTTGCGGTGCGAGTCCAGTCGATCGAATTGACCTTTAATCCGCATCAGCGCGACGAATCGGTGACGGTGTGATCGACCGATTCCGCCTCAGAGCTGGCTAAGAACCAAACAGAGTTTATGAAGAGATCTCGAACCACCGTCCTGCTTTTCCTTGTGAGCCTGCAGATTGTTTCGGCCGCCCTGGGTCAGGAAGCTCCGATCGCTTTGGACGCGGCCAGAAAACTGGGACGCGACAAGTCAAGATTTCTGAAAGAGACCGCGGAAGCCGCAGCAGCCACTGACGACGCTCCGAAAACGAACGTGGCTTACTTCCAAAAGTCGGTGGGGCCGATTCTAAACAGGAGCTGTCTGGCCTGTCATGGTCCTGAAAAGTCCGAGGGCAGGCTTCGGGTCGATCAGTTGAATCCTGACCTGCTGACCGGTCCTGACGTGGAGCGATGGCGCGAGGTCTACAACGCTCTCAGCAATTCGGAGATGCCTCCCGAGGACGCACCGGACTCTGCACTCGCCGACGCGGATCGCGGTTACATTGTTGACTGGCTCAGTGAGGAATTGAATAAGGCGTCACTCGTGCGCCGCAACAGCAGGGAGCATTCTTCTTTTCGGCGGCTGACGAAGTACGAATACAACTACGCTCTGCAGGACTTGCTGGGGCTGCCCTATGCCCTCGCGAACAAGCTGCCGCCGGAAACCGCATCGGAAGACGGTTTCAAGAACAGCTCGGAACTGTTGCAGATGTCGGTCATGCAGTTCGAGACTTATCGCGAGCTTGGGCTGAAAGCGCTCATGCGAGCCACCGTGAGTGGTGAGCGTCCGCAGGCAGTCACTTACATCATTTCGATGCCGGAAGAGATGGATAAGGCACAGTCCAAAAAGGACGACAAGGCCGCCGACGAGGGTAAGAAGAACAAAAGAAAGCCACGAAATCAGCAGCAGCTCTTCCATCGCGAGACTGGCGAGAGCATTCCGTTTCCTGGCGGAAAGACGACGCCTCGGGCTGACGCTATTGTCGGGCAAACGCCCGCCGTTTCTCAGGTGGTGCTGGTGCTGCCTCGATCCAACGAACTGAAGCTGGACCTCGATCGCTTTCTTCCCGACGAAGGGATCATGCGCGTTCGCCTTCGAGCCGGTCGCTCGACGATGAACCCTGATGAGTACGCGAGCCTGCGTCTGATCTTCAGTGCTCACACCAGCAACAACGCCAACTTCTCGCAGACCGTCAG
>JANOZG010000742.1:0-4627 GCA_031429275.1 Planctomycetota bacterium | reverse complement strand
CGATCGTGCCATCGTCTTGCTGCGTCTGAATGGAAATCGGTAACAGCATCTGCAGGATTTCGATGTGGGTCGTTGCATGACGCGACAATGCCGCAGTCCGAAACGAACCGCCTCGCTGCACATCGCAGGAATTTGGCTGAGCCGCACTTAAACCCAATGGCAACAGAATCTGGTCGGCGAGATATTCGCCGACAGGAGCCGTAGACTTCAGATAACGTCGAATTTCTTTGACGACTTCTTCGGCCACGTGTTCTGCTGACGCTCCGACGCGGCCAAATCCTGTCGCAAGTTCAGTGACATGCTGGAATGCAATTTCCGCAAACACTATGTTGCCGGGGCCAGCGGACTCGACAGGTTCAATCGAAACGTCCTTCTTCAAGAACGACAGCTTGCGAACAATTTTGTCGGCTTCGCGGTCGGCGATACTCAGCGGCAGATTGCTGATCAGCACTTTTGCCGTTTTGGAAATGGCGTCGCCTCGTTCAACAAGATCAAAGCCCTTGAGCGAATCGGTCGGCGTGATGTGAACGACGATGCGACCTCCGCCAGCCGGATAGAAGCCGTGGCGTTCCAGAGTCGCTTCAACCTTTGGTCCCATGCGGTTGATAATCGGCAGGTAGGATCTCTGCAGAAAATCAAATGGCGGAGCCCATTGATTATGCGTGCCACCTTCCAGAATAATCTCCGACGGTCCGCTCGCGGTCAGCAACGCGGGCAGAATCGTCTGCAACACCAGCGTCGCACTGCCAGCTGTACCGATGCTGAAATGAAAGTTCCCAGGACAAACTTCGTGTGGCTCAAACGTCAGTTCTTTCGATCCGAGCTCTGCCCCGGTCAGTGTTCCATTACAAATCTGCGCCGCTGCTTTCATCGCCGTCAAATGCTGCCGCATCAACCCCGGTTTACTGCGGCCCGCTCGAATGTTCTCAATTCTTACAGCTTTCCCCACGACGGCAGCCAGCCCGACGGCAGACCGCAAAATCTGTCCACCGCCTTCGCCTGAAGAACCATCGATGCAGATTGGGTGCTGGTTGGTCATGTTTAAGTTGATTTTTACGATTTCTATGTCCTGAATCATTGGACAGATTCTGCCTAATGTAGGTCGATATGTCCCTGATCGACAAGGCAAGGCATCGACAGGTTCGTTGAATCGCCCAGTTCGGGCAAACTACAAGGGGTTAGCCTCTGGGCCGTGTTGTGATTTCGAGACCTGAGCGAACGCCACTGCTTCTGGTCCAATTGTCATCACCGAACGGCAATGCCCGTTTGACACTGCGACGAAGCGAGTCCAGTTGGGCCTCAGTCTCGACCCTATTTACCCATGAACGCCAGTTTCGCGGCAACCGCGGATCAGCGGGAATTGCCAGCCAGCGGCGTTCGTCAGCACGCTGGAAGCGATCAAACGCGGAACTCCATTGCCAATCTTCCGCAAGCTCAACGAAGTCTGCACGCACGGGATTCCGCTCCACGTATCTCATCACTGTCAATAAGTGGCCGTCTGTTTGAATCCGAAACGATTTGAAGCGTCCCTGATACAGATGCCCCGTGCCACCAGTTTTATAGTGAGCATGCCAACGCATCGTGTGCATGACAGTCAGGCGACGGAAAAACTCACTCACCTGATCGCTGGTCTCGGGTCGGACGACAAAGTGCCAGTGATTCGGCATTGCCACCATCGCATAAATCGGCAGTGGCACGATCTCCCACGTTTCTTCCACGACACGCATGAACGCAGCGTAGTCTTCCGGCTCTTCAAAAATCGTGAGCCGAGCCACCGCTCGATTCAGAACGTGGAAGACTTCACCTGCCGAACAAATGCGTTTCGTGCGTGCCATCACCGGGTCCAACAACGTGCGACGGCAAATAAAAGAGACCTGACTCTTTTCTGTTCTCTTCGGTCCATTTCAAGGCACTTTGGAAGGTCCCCGGCGGTGCCACCCAGCGTCAGTTTGGCCACGGCGTCCGTCTGCCCACTGCTAACGTGGTTCAAATGTGGCGCCTGAGACTTTCAATTCCCTAAAGGCATCAAAAATGCGTCGCGAAACAATAATGGAAGCTGGCCATTCGAATACTCGAAATAGGTCACAATGGGCTGGAATTTGAGACGAATCTACATACCACTGCGAGACCATTCGCAATGGCTTATTGCCATTGCGGCCTGCGGAACTCAGTTCGTATGAACTGCGATTCCAGTCAAAGCACTTTAGCATATTTGCCAAGGCCAGAATTTCAAATTCGCCAAAGGTGTATCCGTCAATAGCCACGGGGATCGTCACAACCCCGGTGATGTTAACTACACATTCGATTTGGCGCATCGTCGTCGCTCGAACGACAGGAATTCCAAACGCTGTTATCGTGAAATCCAACGACGGGCCAGCGTACTGCACCGGAATGGAAAATCCCTGGTACAAAGTGGGATCAACGCGCGACCCTGAAATGAAGTCCCAGAATTCAAATTCGTCGCGTTCAGGGCGCATCGGAGCATCCAGATGCCAACGAGGCCCGCCCCATGCGTCAAGCAGTTCGTAAAACCCTGGTGACTCCTTTGAATTCTGAATTGCCAACGCTTCACCTGCCTCCAGTAACGTGCGCGCTCGACGTGCCAGCGCTCGACGTGCCACGCACCACAAAGAAGAAGAGTAGGAAGTTCATTGAGTTGGAGTCAAGTGGCCAAATTACGCACTTTCACGAACAAGTGGGAATTTGGGGCGTCGTTGCTGGCTGATGTGCTCAAGAATGCGATTGCGGCAGGAATCAAGGCTGGTGTTGGCAGTGACAATGCGACTTCTGTAGCCATGACGCTCCGACGTGACGAGCCCACATGGGTTCACGTTAACTCAGGATTACGCATCCAATCGTTCTATAGCTCAACGCTTTGATGCGACACCGGCAATGTGTCTTGATCGATGAATGTCGTCACTTGTGGGCTCATCACGGCGGAGCGTGATGGCTACATTGGTTTCGAATCATGCAACTAACCCGACGACCGTAATTGTTGCTTTGACTGTGGACCAACGCTGCTCAAGCCGATGAATTGGCGTGGCGGCGGGAGCGACGCAGTGAACTCACTCCCTGCAATGTTGCGGGACGTCCGGCTTCCGTTCGAAATCGTTTGCGGAAATTCTTCACCAAATCAAGCCACGTTTCCGCACTACAATCCAGACGCTCCAGAATCGGAGCGAACTCCGCCGGAATGCGGCCCGCTTTGTCTCGACGAAGCTGTCGGCCCGTCCAGTCGAGCAATCTCAAATACTCATCCAGCGTCATCTGCAAACAACCTTTGTTGCTGGCGCGGCGAGCCGTCTGCTTTTCGCGTACCTTCTTGCGTGACGGATCCACATCAATCGGAGCCAGCCAGCCCGCACATTCACCGTGTTCGATACGCTGATCTTTGGCATCCGGCGTCGAGACTTCAGCCGCCGACTGCCGATCGATGATGCGTTCCTGAGCACTCGTGAAATCACTGGCCTCTGGAGTGGCCGCGATGCCCGCTCGAATTGGATTCAAATCCACATAAGCCATGCAGGCCGCAATCGCCATCTCATCCAGAAGCGGCTGTATTTTGTAGCGAGTCTCCCAAAAATGGCCTTTGACGTCTTCCTCACGATTTCCGCGTTTTGCGATCGGTTCACTCAGACATTTCATAAACCACGAGACATTCGACAGCCGTTTCCGCTTTTCTTTCAGCCCAGATGCGTCGTTGCGAATGTGATTGAGTTCAAATTCCGTCGGTTCTGCGGGCGAACCATCTTGCTGGCGTCGCAGCGGATACAAATTCCACCAACGCACAGCGACTTCGTCATCGGACCAAGTCTTGACAAGATCCGGCCGCGTTCTGGCCACGATATGCATGTGATTGCTAAGGACCGCGAACCCCATGACATCAATGGAGAAGATCCCGGCGAGAACTTCGAGGCGATCTCGAATCCAGTCTTTCCGATGGGAGAAATCTCTGCCGGTATTTTCATCAATCCCGCATAGAAACGTGCGTCGAACGCAGCGATTGATCAAATGAAAGACCTGTATTTCATCGTCTGCAAAGATCTCACGCCGATTGACTCGTGGCATTGCCGCCCCTCTCGAAATTTCGAAACCGATCGTCCGCGAACAGTCTAAACTCCCTGAGCTCCCTCGTCAAGGTGCCAGGTACCTTATTTCGCTCCACAGCGACTTCATTGTCGGACCATGTTTTGACAAGATCGGGCCGCGTTCTGGCGACGATATGCATGTGATTGCTAAGGACCGCGAACCCCATGACGTCAATGGCGAAGATCCCGGCCAGAACTTCGAGGCGATTTCGAATCCAGTCTTTCCGATGGGAGAAATCTCTCCCGGTATTTTCATCAATCCCGCAGAGAAACGTGCGTCTGACACAGCGATTGATCAGATGAAAGACCTGTATTTCATCGTCCGCAAAGATTTCACGCCGATTGACTCGTGGCATTGCCGTCTCTCCCGAGATTTCGAAACCGATCATCCGTGAACAGTCTAAACTCCCTTAGCTTCCTCGTCAAGGTGCCCGGTACCTGTTTTTACTGGGAAGGCGGTCACCGAGTCCCATTTATCGTTCGCTGGCCCGGGATGGTTATTCCCGGCCAGGTTAACGATGGTCTTTTGAGTCAGATCG
>JANOZG010000741.1:0-1551 GCA_031429275.1 Planctomycetota bacterium | reverse complement strand
AGGCCGGACCAAGCGTAGCGACGCTCCGGCATCTTACTCTACTGCTCTAAACCTTGTCGGCTTTCGGGCAGACGTACGGTTCGCGATACTCACGAGTCAACAGAGCATTCGCCGCATCATTGTTTGTGAAGAGCTCCTTTTCAGCGTCGAACTTCAGGAACGCTCCGAGTGACATTCTGTATTTCTCCAGATCGACGCCATTCTTTTCCAGATGTTTGACAGTGCGATCCAGCGTGGCCTGATTGTCGTCCAGACTCTTGATCTCTTTGAGTTGCACTGCGATATCCGACACGGGCAGTCGGCTTTCTTCACCCATATAGTAAGAGATATTGCCAAGGTGGCTGATCGCTGCTGACAAATGGCCCTCGCGAACATCCGCATTCAAATCTTCGACCTTACGTGATTGCACAGCCGAGACAAAATTCTTGAAATGCTCACCGCCGCCCTTGAACTCGCGAACAAGGTTCTTGTCTTTGTCGAAGACCGAACAGTGATCATACTGATCCTGAACCAGATAGCCGTTTGTCCCGTAGAACACGACGCCGATTTTGTTGTCTTTCGTGCTGCGGAACAATAGGTTTAACTCCTCGTCATCGCTGTTATCGACGCTCAAACCACGAGTCTCAAAGACGATGCACTTGCTGCCGTAGTCGTAGATGGAGATTTCCGTATTTCCCGTATCGCCAGCATCAACATAGTCAGGATTTTTTTGTTCTGCCTGGTATCCCAAGCGTCCACCGTACGTGAAGATCGATGATGGATGAGTGTCAATCCCAAGTCCCCAGCGAGCAACGTCGGTCTGATGTGGGCCCTGATTTCCGAGGTCGCCGTTTCCATAATGACGCTGCCAGTGCCAATCGTAATGAAATTTCTGTCGCGTACATTTAGGATCAGTCACCGACGCAGGACCGCTCCAGAGATCGAAATTCACATTCGCTGGAATTGGGTAGTCACCTTTCGCGCCGATGCTCTTGCGACGCTTGTAGCAAAGTCCACGAGCAAAGCTGACTTCGCCAATGCCGCCTTCATTCATAAAAGCGAATGCTTCCTTGATCGCCTGGCTGGATCGACACTGAGTCCCCACCTGGCACATACGTCCATACTTGCGAGCCGCTGCGATTAACGCTGAGCCTTCATGCACGTTATGGCACACTGGTTTTTCAATATAGGCATCTTTGCCCGCCTGCATCGCCCAAACTCCCGTGAGTGCGTGCCAGTGATTCGGCGTCGCCGTGCTGATAAAGTCGATCGATTTGTCATCGAACGCAGTCCGCATATCGATCACAGCTTTGGGACGCAGTCCCTGTTTTTCTTCAATCTTGTCGCAAGCCCGGTTTCCAGCGCCCTCGTCAGCATCGACGATAATGCGAATTTCAGTACGTTCATCCCGCAAATACTCTTCGATATGCGAACCGCCACGGCCGCCGGCACCGATGACAGCCACACCCAGTTTTTCGTTCTGGGACATACCTGCACGGCCGATGGCAGGGGCCACCATGAATGCGGATGTGGCAGCCGCAGATGTCTTCAAAAAGCGACGTCGATTAAACT
>JANOZG010000740.1:0-4784 GCA_031429275.1 Planctomycetota bacterium | reverse complement strand
CTCCGTGCAACAGATTCTGCAACGGCTATCGAGATTCGAAAAACCGGACGTCTGAGTAAGATGACATGATGTGAAATGAATACATAAGAATTGCTGAGGGGACACGGAGGGCTGACGCCCTGCCGCTCGCTTTAGTGGATTACTTCGTACGGTTTTCAAGATCATCCAGCAGTTTCCGCATGGCATCGATTTCGCTGCGATCGACTTTGTCTGAGTTCAACAGATGTTGCATCGCCGTCTTTGTACTTCCGCCGAAGATCTTGCGGACAAGCCCCTGCAGCAACGGAACGGCCACCTGTTCTCGAGTGACCATGGGCTTAAAAATGTGAGCCAGCCCGTCACGCTCGTCGGCGACGCTCAGAAGTTCCTTCTTCTGCATGACCTGCATGACAGAAAGAACCGACGTGTAGGCTCGCTCCTTGCCGTCCGAAAGTCGTTCCATCACCTGCCGAACGGTCGCCGGCCCGTGTTCCCACAAAACGCCGAGTATCTGAAGTTCGAACTCCGCCGGTTCAACAAACCGAGCTTTCTTTTTCCCCATCGCCACTCTCCTGATAAAGACGTACTGCTGAAACAGTATCTACTGCGAATACAGTAGATGTCAATAGAAAATGCAGGAGAATTTCGAGCGTAGTACGATTTGTCTTAGATCGGCGAGCCTTCGCGATGATGAATGATCAGCTATAAAGAATTCCCCAACGTTGCTGTTCCTGAGATTTCGTTTCCTGAAACCACAGTTGTGGCCGAGGCAAATACGGTTCCAGCGAAATATGGCATGGAGTTCGATAACACCACCTGCAAAAATGGTCCGGGTTAAGATAGAACTCAAAAGATCTGCATTCGATTTCTGGGATGAAAATCCGGCGCATTGGAGTTCCACATCATGAAGATCGCAACTCACACTATGCACCTCACTAACATACTCATTGCTGCTCTGCTTCTCGCGCCGCTGGCTGCGCTCAGCGCCTGTCATACGCCAACGGAGGATTCCGAGCGTGTGCCGCGTGCGAAGAATCTTCTAGTCCCGGGTGGCGCTGATTCTCAGTGGTCCTATCTGGACACTGGGACGGCACCAGCTGAGGATTGGAAGAGCGGGGGATTCGATGACTCTGACTGGAAGATTGGGCCAGCGCCGCTTGGTTACGGAGAGAAGGGGCTCGGGACGACGCTTGATTTCGGCGGATCTCCAGACGAAAAGGCCATTACGGCCTGGTTTCGCAAATCGGTCGACATAGAAGACGCATCGACAGTGGCTACGTTGCTCCTTCAACTCCGCCGCGACGACGGCGCCGTGGTTTACTGGAACGGCAAAGAGATTGCGCGTTCCAATATGCCTGCCACAAAAATCACCCCTTCCACACGTGCAACAAAAGCGCTCAGTGACAATGAAGAGACAATCCCTGATCGGTTTGTCATCCCCGCGAAGGACGTGGTCAAGAATGGGCGGAATGCGTTGGCGGTGGAGATTCACCAGGCCGGCCCTACTAGCAGCGATCTTGCGTTCGATCTCACAGTAATCACCTTAGCGCCGGGTGAACTGCCACCGGTGGACATTGATGCGGAAGTGCGGGCTGCGATTGCTGAAGGCAACACGGCCCGCGCCGTCGAATGGCTGCTCAAGCTCGACCCGCAGGCTCCTGGTTATGCCAGCAAGCTCATGGACGCAGCAGACATCGCAGCAAGGATTGGCAAACGCAATGAGGAGTATTGGTCACTCCTCGACAAGGCCCGAGACTCAGCTCCGGATGATATGGACGTCGTGTATGCCTGGATACGCGCCCACGTGGATGCTCGGAAGAATTTGACGATTCAGCCAAAGCGTCGTGAACTGCCCCTGTCGGTGCCGGAGGAGTTTCACTTCATCGCAGACACACCGGACTTTGCACGCGATGCCCGCAAGCTGTCGAAAGAGAAACTCCTGGCAGATGTCGACGACCTGGAGCTGATCATCGAGAACTGCTATGCCTACGCGGACCGCCGCGGCGCAAACTGGCGTGGCGCTCTGGATGCGTTGCGAATTAGCCTGACCGAAGATATCCCGCGTGAAGTGTTTGCTCACCGTATTGCCCGCGTACTCACGGTTTTTGGTGATCCACACAGCCGTCTTGACGAAAGAACTCTCGGTCGCGGAATGCAGGTTCGTTTCGTCATGGCAGGGGGACGTCTCGCGGCACTCAAGACGGATCGTTCCGGGCTGCTCGAGGCCGGTTATCCGTGGGTGACGAGCATCAATGACCGTCCCGCCGCAGAATGGCTGGCGGCTGCGGAGTTGCTCGTCCCACAAGCCTCGCCGCAATACCGTCGGCTGCTGGCGTTGGAGCAATTGAGCGATGTACGAACTGTTTCAAGACAGTTGATGGAAACGAGGAACCAGTTCAATGTGACGCTCACTGATGACATCCGGATAGAATCAAAAACAGTGGCACTTGTTCCGGCCCGCAGTCGCAGTGGAGGGACATGGCCCGCTGCCGAATCTTCGTTGCGCAGCGATGGATTGGGTTATTTGCGGATCGCAGAAATGGATGACAGCACGAAATTCATCGACTCGTTGAACGAATGGATGAAGCGCTTCAAGGACACTCGCGGGCTGATCATGGATGTGCGCGGCAACGGTGGCGGGACTCAGGATGCCATCAAGACTATTCTCCCGTGGCTGTTAAAGCCTGGTTCGCCCATGAAGATCATTAACGTAGCGGCCTATCGATTGCCCGTTGTACTGCCGACGCCGAATCCCTCTGGTTTTTTGGGACTCAGTAATCGCGGGCTGCATCCGGCCACCAGCAGCGTCTGGACAGCTTCGCAAAAGGAGCAGATCAACGATTTCCTCAGACATTGGGAACCGCAATGGAACCTGCCCGCCGACAAGTTTAGTGACTGGCACGTCATGGGGATCTCACACGAAGCAAACCCGCAAGCCGGCTACTACGAAAAGCCCGTCGTTGTGCTGCAGAACGAAGAATGCTTCAGTGCCACCGACAACTTCCTGGGTGCTCTCAAGGGCCATCCCGGCGTGACGCTCATGGGCACCGCAAGTGGCGGCGGCAGCGGTCGCATGGCAGGTTACACTCTACCAAATTCGCGGCTCCAACTAACCCTGTGTCAGATGGCATCATTCGCAACCACTGGCTTTACCTATGACGGCTTCGGCGTGTCACCGGATGTGGTAATCGAACCAACTCTGAGCGATCATTTACTCGGCCATGGCGATACACAGTTGGATGCCGCCGCTACGCTGTTACAGAGTTCGAATTGAAGATGTTACACAATTTTCAGGGAGATTCGCGTTGATCACAATGTGCTCAAAGGTTTGTCGTTCGGCTCTGCTGTGCTGCCTGTGTCTCACTTTGTCTGTCGCATCGAGGCTTGAAGCTCAAACAACGAGCCAATTGATTTCCGTTGAGACGGGTAATCTTCCGATTATGACGGCGGCTAAGGATTCATATGCCTGAAAGCAATGACGTTTAAACCGTGGCCGAGATAGGCCAAGCCGTAGCACGTTCCACACAACCTGGCCTGTCGGCCACGGGTTAAACGCTTCAAATCCCTTCGTTCATTTTCCCATCGAAAGTCGATATGTTTGCAAGTCATTTAGAGTGTCCAAAATGTTCGGCGACCTACGAGACTGAGCGACCACATCAGCTCTGCCGCTGTGGCAGCCCGTTGCTCGTGAGATACGACATGACGAAGGTCGCAGCCAACATGACCAAGGAGAAAGTCGCGAGCCGTCCGCCGGACCTGTGGCGGTACCGCGAGCTGCTGCCAGTCGTGAAAACAGAGAACATCGTCACAATGGGCGAAGGGATGACTCCGTTGCTGCGTTTGGATCGTCTTGGTCAAAGAGTCGGCATGAAGAACTTGTACATGAAGGATGAAGGGATCATTCCGTCCGGCAGCTTTAAGGCTCGAGGCGCGGCGGTGGGTGTGTCGCGTGCGAAAGAACTTGGCGTGAAGACGCTTGCCATGCCAACCAACGGCAACGCGGGCGGAGCGTGGGCGCTCTACTGTGCCAAAGCTGGCATCAAAGCCGTCATTGTGATGCCGAAGAGCGCTCCCGTGATTCCGCGAAGTGAGTGCGCTATTGCCGGTGCGTCGCTTTCTCTTGTGAATGGGCTGATCAGTGATGCCGGAAAAATCGTGGCTAAAGCTGTCGCTGAGCACAAATGGTATGACGCCAGCACGCTCAAGGAGCCGTATCGCATCGAAGGCAAAAAGACGATGGGGCTCGAAATCGCCGAGCAATTCGGCTGGGAGATGCCGGACGTTTTACTCTACCCGGCTGGAGGCGGTGTCGGACTGATCGGAATTTATAAAGCGTTCAACGAATTGAAAGAACTCGGCTGGATCCATGGGAATCTACCGCGAATGGTGGCGGTTCAGGCAGCTGGCTGTGCCCCGATCGTTCGCGCCTGGGAAGCCGGAGCCAAAGAATCGGAGTTCTGGCACGACGCCCATACTTGCGCCTTCGGAATCACTGTACCGAAAGCGATAGGTGACTTTCTGGTGCTCGAAGCGGTCTATAAAACCAACGGATGTGCGGTATCGATCACCGATGAAGACACACTTAAAGCAGAGGCTTTGATGGCGTCGGTCGAAGGGGCCTTTGTTTGTCCGGAAGGTGCGGCCTGTATGGCTGCGGCTCAACGATTATTGGCCGAGGGATGGATCAAGCCTGAAGAGCGAGTCGTCATCCTGAACACGGGATGCGGCATCAAGTATCCGGAAACTGTCCAGTGCGACCCACCTCTTCTTCAGCCTGGTGATACGCTGGCCGCATTTTAAACAAT
>JANOZG010000739.1:0-2753 GCA_031429275.1 Planctomycetota bacterium | reverse complement strand
TCCAGTGGTCGATGCTGGTGTCAACAAAACTGACGGCCGAGTTTGTGGTTCCCAGATCAATACCGACGACAAAGCGAGGTCGAGCGAGTTCGTCGGTGACAGATTCCAGTGGTTGTTTCATGTGGGGTTTTGATTTGTCAGGTGGCATTTGTGAGGCCACAGCGTTAGCTGCGGGCCTGATGATTGCAAACGTTTTCGGCAGCACGGCCCGACGCTAGCGCGTGCGGCTTTGAACAGCGTCATCCATCCAGCAGTTCATTCTCAAATGGATGGACGCCGCCAAGTCCGCCGGACTTCGGGATGGCGTTCAGGAACAACTCCGCCAGCCGGAAGTCGTCGTTTGTCGTGATTTTGATATTCATCGGCCAGCCATCAATGACATGTACAGGCTGTGCAATCGCTTCTATGAGAGACGCCTCATCGGTCGCAGTCGCCAGGTTTCGGCAACTGGCAAACGCCTTTTGCAGCAATGATGCCGCAAAGACCTGCGGAGTCTGCGCCTGCACGAGACCAGTGCGATCAACGGTTGCTGAAATCACGGCGTCGTTACCAACCCGTTTGACTGTGCTGCTGATTCTAAGGCCAGGAATCGCCGCCTGATGCATTTCCGCCGCCGCAAAGATCTGATCAACCCACCGCGCCGCCAGTAATGGTCTGGCAGCATCATGTACGGCGATAAAATCTGCGGGCTTCGAGATGGCTGAAATACCGTTCCGTACGCTTTCAGCTCGCGACGCTCCGCCAGCAACCAGAGTGATATCCATAAACGCCAGATTGGCTCTAAACGTTTCGCGGAACCAATCCATGTCTTCGGTGGCCACCACCAGGATCGTTTGGCAAACATCTGGACGATTCAGAAAATGTTCGGCAGTCCGAACCCAAATCGGTCGGCCCTTAAGTTCAACAAACGGCTTTTTCCGGTTAAATCCACGAAACCGGCTGCTTTGCCCGGCCGCGGGGAGAATCACAGCAAATTTTGACAATTGAAGGCCCTTGGTTTCAGGATGCTGGACGGATTGTGAACGATTGTTTTATACCTCGCACGGCCTGAAATGACACACTCCGCCACTGGGTTTATCAGTCTGTTGATTTATCCTAACCCGAAGCGTCAGCGAGGGATTGTTGTGTGCAGAACGCAGCCAAATTGATCCCTCACTGACGTTTCGGGTTGTGAAAACCCATTAAATCAACAGACCGTTTATCTTGGTGGTTTATTGGCTTTTGCACTACGCTTGTGAGTGCAAAAGCCTGAGGTCCACCCCGATAAACGGAGTGGCCAATCACCGCTGGGCCCGAAAATAGAACAAACTTCCAAACGTGCGGCTCCGGGTTGAGCGACAAAATCAGCAGCCCACTGGCCGTAAGGTTAACGCAACGTGAATATCTTCCGCCAGCGCGACCGTGTATTGTCAAAACCACGAGGAATCTGTCCATTCCATGAGAAACCACTCGTGGCAAATCGGGCAGAATCCGCTGCGTGCAAATCTGACCGACAAGGCGGGAAAAGCATGCCCGCAGCCGCGCGAAGCTCGCAGAACCTGGCTAACATACACGACAGAACGCGGATGCACGACTGCGTTGAAGCTTTTTCCATCAAGACTCACAAATCGACACTTTCTTGAAGAGAGCCGAACAGATGACACGTAAGAGCTGGGTTGATCCAAACACGAATGAGCCGCTGATTGATGACTACGCCAAGAAAATGGCGAGCTTTATGCAAGCGTTTTCAGACGGTGTAATATCTGAAAGCGAGATCAGCGACCAGGAAGCTCGGCTTGTCGATCTGATGCGTGAAGTGGAACCAGATCTGGACGACAAAACGCACGCGAAGATCACAAAGTTAATGTGCGAACTGACAGCATTCAACATCATGCAGTTTGTGTATGAAATGCAGATG
This sequence comes from Planctomycetota bacterium, assembly GCA_031429275.1. Lineage (GTDB taxonomy): Bacteria > Planctomycetota > Planctomycetia > Planctomycetales > Planctomycetaceae > SXXK01. The sequence goes on along the minus strand of JANOZG010000739.1, from coordinate 856 downwards.
TCACGAGCCACAACGTTTCGTGGTTAGTCCGCCTAAACACTGATAATTCAAATTTCACATTTGATATTTCAAATCTGAAATCTGAGATCTGAAATCCATCTTTCCACTACAGAAGTGTATCGGTCATGTCGTTTGATGTTGCGGCGTGCCTTGTCCCCTATGAAGGGCACGGCGTCACATTTGAGTATCCCGGATCCTGGGAACTGATTGAAGAAATGGACGATGCCGATGTCCTGCTCACTGTGGCGGCCGACAACTCATGTTTCTGGGCCTTGCGAATTCTGCGCAATTGTCCGCGTCCCGATGAAGTCGTAAATTCCTGTGTCGAAGCCTTTAAAGAAGAATACGACGATCCGGAAATCACAGAATCCGGGGGTCTGCTGGCCGACATGCCGGCTTTTTGCCGTGAAGTTGAATTCACCTGCTTTGAACTCCTGAACTCAGCCGCCTTCAGCAGTGTCCGTTCGTCCAAAATGACACTGCTGGTGTGGTGGCAGGGCACCGATCACGAACTCGAATTTACTCGCCCGATTTTGGAACGCATCAACCAATCTGTTCGCATCCTTGATCTTCAATGAAGCACGCCATTACACATCCGACGTCAGCCGAATTCCAGACGCTGGCACAGCAGTCCAGGTTTGTGCCCGTCTATCGTCAGTTAACCGCCGACACTTTGACGCCCGTCACGGCGTATCAACGCATTGCTTCCGGGTCATGGGCATTTCTGTTTGAAAGTGTGATCGGCGGAGAAAAAGTCGGACGGTTCAGCTTTGTCGGCAGCAATCCGTTTTTGACGATCACTGCGACTGGTTCGAGGGTCGTCGTTGATCATATCAACAACGAACGTCGGGAATTC
>JANOZG010000738.1:0-2243 GCA_031429275.1 Planctomycetota bacterium | reverse complement strand
GCTATAGGAAATCTTGCTGGTCAAACATCACAAAATGCTAATACTATCATTTTAAATGCAAGTGGTGCAGTGTTAAACTCTGCTACAGCTTCAGCATTTTACGTAGATACTATTCGCGATACTACAGCTTCAAATATGATGTGTTATAATACTTCAACAAAAGAAATTGTTCAACCTTCAATGTCAGTGGAGAGCAGAGTTGATTAAATTGAAAGGTGTTGAGCACAGCTCACAGTTTCATTTACTCTCGGCAAACATCCAACATTGTCCGTACATCAGTCCGGTGAGCAAGGCGGAGATGGAATTATATGTAAGTTTTTTACGTTCAGGTCAGGCAGGAACTCATTTGAGTTACGACAACTGGCAGGATTATGAAACGTTCAAAGCCGAATATCAAGCTGACTATATTCCGTCTATCGATGAAGCCGTCCACCCTTGGCAGTGTTTCGTCGGCGCCTGATGTGATATGCGAGCTCAGCAGAAATACGATCAGAATTCTCGGCAGCGCAGATTTCATGTTGTATCGAGTCCTTGAAAATGAAGGCGATTGCTCGTATCGCCAACGGAGAATACACTCCGAGGATGAATACGACACCTCTCAATCAGTGGCATCATGCACATCAAGGTCGAATGGTAGATTTTGCAGGCTGGGAAATGCCAGTCCAATATTCTTCCATTGTTGAAGAGCACAACGCTGTGAGAAAGGCGGCAGGGCTGTTCGACATCTCGCACATGGGCCGTTTGCAGTTTCGGGGCACCTCCAGTCAGGCATTTTTGAATGGAGTTTTGACGAACGATACGTCGAAATTAAAGGTAGGCGACGTCCGATATTCGCTGATTTGCGATAAAGACGGCGGGATTCTGGACGATGTGCTGGTGTATTGTTTGCCGGATCGCTGGGAGCTGGTTGTCAATGCATCGAACCGCGAGAGAATCGTTAGCTGGCTGAAGCACGCAGCGGGATTCGCTGCGATTGAGTTCACAGATTGTACTCTGACCACCGGCATGATCGCCGTACAGGGCCCCAATTCGCTGGAGCTGCTGAAAAACGCGGCGAATCTTGATCTTGCCGTGATGAAATACTACTCGGCAGCAGAAATGCAATACCTTGGAACATCCGGCGTCGTGTCGCGCACAGGCTACACCGGGGAAGACGGCTTCGAGCTTGTGATGCCAGCTGCTGATGCAGAACAAGTCTGGCTCACGTTGTTGGAGCAAGGGGCGAAACATGGCGTCGTGGCTGCTGGTCTTGGCTGCCGCGATACATTGCGTTTGGAGGCCGCAATGCCCTTGTACGGGCATGAGTTGAACGAAACGGTCGATCCACTGACTGCCGGCCTTGAGTTTGCCGTGAAATTCAACAAGTCTGAGTATCCAGGCAAGTCCGCTCTTGAGACGATCAGGAGCCGCGGCGTCAGTATGGCGCGAGTTGGCCTGGTGCTCGAAGGTCGCCGCATTGCTCGGGAAGAATCGCCAGTGCACATCGATGGCAAAGAAGTGGGCAAAGTGACGTCCGGAACATTTTCTCCGACACTACAGAAAGTCATCGCGATGGCCTATGTTCCTGTTGCCTCGTCTTCGATTGGAACGGCGGTTGAAGTCAACCTGCGAGGCTCGCTTGTTCCCGCGACAGTTGTTGCACTGCCGTTTTACAAACGTGGAGTGTGAACAAAATCGACGTTTCGATCTTTTCTGCGACTCGCTAAAATCACTCCTCCAAATTCAATCCTCCTAGCCTCAGGTTTTTGACGATGGCCGACCGAGACTTCAGCTCATATCAACAAAAAGTCATTAAGCGATACTACGACAACAAAGATCAGATCGACGAACAGCGTCTGAGCGAACTGGTCACCAATCTCTATCTGGCACCGCCGAAGAAGCAGGCCAAGATGTGGGAGTCGGCCGAAGAACTGATGACGCGCATGAAGATCCCGGCCACTCGCATCGCGCATGTCATGCAGTCCAAAGATGCTGCGGTCCTTGCGAAAGTTGTTGAAGAACTGGACAAGGGTATTCTGAAACGCGGTTGATGTGCCGCTAGGTGTTCTAATCGTGGGGCAGGCTTCCAGCCTGTCATCGTGTTTCGTAAACATAGAATTTATGATCCAAAGGCAGGCAGGAAGCCAGCCCGACAGGATTTTAGACACTTCAACGAAAGTCCGGTCGCAGCCAGGAGCCGTAGATGCGACCCGGCTCGAAGTCTGCCGAACGTGAAGATTGCCCAATTGAATTGTCCATCGGAG
>JANOZG010000737.1:0-16201 GCA_031429275.1 Planctomycetota bacterium | reverse complement strand
AGTTGGAAGAAAACGATCGCGGTTTCTAGCTGAAACGCATCGTCAGCGTGCAACAAAAAAAAAGGCACTCCGTCAGAGTGAGTGCTCTGCCGGAGTGCCTTCGCCCAACCCGATATTGCGTCACTGCGTGGCAGTGATGATGTCTAGTGTGTTTCGTACGTCATGCCATCCGGGCGACAATGAAGTCCCGGTTTCACACAGTCTGGCGGTACCGCCATCAGTTCAAGCCGCACTTCGTTGCCACCAGGTGCGATACCGTGAATTGCAATCAGTGAACGTACGCCGTGAGACGTATCCACTTCGTTTGATTCTGCGACTGAGTACCATTCAAAACGACTCATTGAGTCAAACAGCAGGCTGAAGTGAGTCAGATCGATTCTAAAACTAGCGTGATCGATCTTGCCATCTCGTGCACCACCAACGATTTCAGTGGTCCCAAGGTACATACAGACTGTCCAGCCACGCTCGTCGAACTGGCAGTCATAGCCAACTCTACCAACATGTGTAAGGGGTTCAAACAGGCTGGAAGCCTGCTGAATAAATCCCTTCAGCCATTCTGGCCGACAGTCTCGCTGTTCCCTGCGTAATCGATACTGCTCCATCTGTTCAAGCAGTTCTTCAATGGACATGGGCAACCTGGTTTTTTAGATGAGATTCCATATTGCCTGCCACTTTTCAAAGACTTTGAAAAGCAGGCTCAGCAAGGAACTGGAATTCGAAACAGAGTTGAGAGCACATCCATGATTCTTGATGATCGCAGGAGCACCCGCTCCAGCAGCCAGAATGCCTGACTTCGAACACACGAATTATCGGGAGAGCCAAAGACTCTGTTCACATATTTTCCACAACTCAACGCTGCGAGTGCTTTGTCAAGTTCCTGTCCTGCCTGCCAGGACCTTGCGCACGCTTTGAGCGGTGCGTACCGAATGCTCCGGCTGCGTACGTTGAGAACAGTTGCGCGCGGAGGACCCAACTACTGAGTACTTGCAGGGGGCATCGTTTCAAAGTTCGTCACGGGTACTCCAGAATTCGTGTCATTGAGGACAACGCTTCAAAAATACGGCTAACCTGGGGTGGGGTACATTCTGTTGAGCAACTCTCTACTCCGGAGGTTTCACTGGCTCGTCAACTGAGGTGGGAGAACTACCGACGAAACATGAGCCGAATTTCTCTGTCTTGGGCAAATTGGTCGCTAGCGTCGCCTCAAACACTGCAAAATCGTCTTTTTCGACACATAGACTCGCTCGATGCGTTTGTGAAGGTGGAAAAGTGTTGTCAAAATGGAACATCTGAGCAAAGTTTATGCACTGGCTCGCTGCCAGAGCGATGGCGAGCGGCATGGACGATCGCCTTTCCCCATTTAGACTATGAGTACTGTTATGAAAAAGATCCTGTTCCTGATCACAATCCTTTCTGCCTGCAGCCTCACTGCAGAAGCCAGAAACCGGTCTTGTTGTGTGACTGCTAAGTCAAATTGTGGCCCGACGACATCATGCAGCACCGGGACTTCAACTCGCTGGTATAAAGCCAAAGATGGCACGTTCCGAGAAATGATGCCGTATATGGATGCACTCAGCCGCGCTGAAGATGCTGACGATATGGAAATCGTTTTGAGGGGCATTCAAGCAGAATTGACCTCGGCCAAATCAAGCATTGAAACGATCCAGGCGGATGCGGCAAAGCTGAAGACAGAAATGGAAAGTCAGATTGCCGAATTGAAGATGCAGCTTGAAGCTGAAAAGGCAGCAGTTGCTTCACAAAAAGAACGTGGTGATAAAGCAGAAGCGGCACACAAGCAGAGTGTCGATCAAATCGCGACACTTCGAGACAATGCCAGGAAGAATGAAGAGTCTCTGAAGGCAACTCAAGGTGAACTGAAGAAGACTGCTGAAGAACGCGAGAGCCTGAAAGTCGCTCGTGCCGACCTTGAAAAGAAACTGGCCGACATGACTGAAAGCATGGACGCTGCAAAGAAGGCTGCTGAAGAAGCCGCAAAAGTGAGTCAGCAGGAAATAGAAAAGCTGAAGCAGGAAGCAGCTGAAGCTAAGAAGGCTGCAGTTGAAGCGGAAGCAAAAGCCAAAGAAGCTCCGAAACCAGACGAGCCAAAAACAGAAGCCGATGCGCCAGCAGCTGAAAACGGTGAAAAGCCAGCTGATGATACTCCACAGAACTGATCAACTCATCGTTCAACTTCTGCGTGAATAGAATAAAGCCCCGCTGGATCAAAAGCCCAGCGGGGCTTTTTTGTTGCGCTCTGTGGCGGATGAGTCGATCCATGGATCAACAAGAGTCACCTTACGCCCCATGAAAATAATGTCCTTTCCTGAAGCGAATGATGACAACGCGATACTTATTGATCGAGAAGTCATGATGCTGCCAGGGCAAAGTTGCCGTAGTCTGCATTCAGACAACAGGCTTGCCGCTATCGATTTCATGCAGACTGACGCCGTCTTCGACGTTACGCAGCAGCACATAGGCGATTGCGATTTCGCACGAAAGTACGCTTAATCGCAATGCTTCAGCGAACTGATTGAAGATTGATGAGTTCAGATCTTTTCCATGTATCTTCGTCAAGGGCGACGCCACCTCTACCAACCACCCAAACGAACGATTGCAGATTTCGATTAACACGAATCCCGCCATGGCGTAGATAAGAACTCGCTGCCAGCGGGACAGAATATAGCTGATACCGCGACTTAGCGCTTCTGCACCATCGCAGCGATCGATCGCGATTGCGGCCAGTGAAAGCAACCAACCACCGCCCAGCACAAGGCATCCGACAAAATAGAGCAATGCTGTGAATGCAGTGGCACCGTCGACTGCTGAAGCGAAAATCCACTGCGACATTCGGAACATAAGGCACATCAATGTCAGCAGCATAAGGGCTAGAATTGAGCTGGTCAGGATTGCTTTCCAGCTTCGCACTGACAGCTTCGCGCCAGCCAATAAGCCAGATGCAGATGCTGAGCAGATGCGACAGCCCACGAACCTCATCACTGGGATAGCACAAAAGCCAAAAACCAGCATCATCAAGGAAAGCGAAAGGAATTCTTCGAAAGACTTCTGCATCGTTCCGTTTCCCATCGCACTCACATTTGCAATGAAAGCGCCCAGCACACGTGACGACTCAAACGTTGATTTACTGACATAATCGAGTTGACCGACGGAATCTGCTTGGAACCCCGAACTATGCCGATCCCCCAAAAGCGATCCTGGCCCCTGAGATAGGCATAGAAACAACGCTGCAGGAATCAACCCACGCGGCGATACGGCGCACCGCACGGCTTGGCACAATCGCAATGACGGAATAGCAGACAGCCAGTCAATCTGTGTGACGCGAAGTCCTTCTTCGTTCATCTGTTTCCGTTACTCCATCTGATCGTCGATGGTTGAAAGAAACCACCTGTTGCTCTTTGGCATCGCAATTTCACCCGAATGTTGCTTCTCGTTGACATCGCGGAGATATTCCGCTGAGGTGACTTCAGAATCCCTCGTGATCGTAAACCATTCGTGCAAAGCATCTTACAGCATTCTTTGAAGAGTTGTACTGCGTTGCGCGTCGTTTCGGCACGCCGAGTGCAAATTAGGGAACCACAACCCTGCAGACGGGAACCTCGGCGAATGTGAGTTCAGCAAGCCTCACAATTGCCAACCACCCACTCCTGTTTGTCAAACCATGAAAAAAGCCGAGCCCGACCCCGCTCGGCTTTTTTCATGCGCGCAACTTGTGCGTCCTTGCGGTACAGTGCACCCGCAGCCATTGCCAATTGGCCATCATTCGTTTTGTGGCCCGCGCGACTGTGCCTTCAGGAAAATCTTTTTCGATGACGATCTCGCCAGAACTTTTGTCCCGTGCCATTGACCCTCCACGCTTATTCAGCCCAGTCATTCCGGAATGTCTCATTCGCAGCACTCCTGAGGAATTTCAGGTCGATGAAATCCCAGCTTATCAGCCGACAGGCAAAGGTGAACACGGATATCTATGGATTGAAAAACGCGGACTCACGTCACCGGAATTGATTCACAGGATTATCAGGAATCTGGGCGTGCCGGCAAAAGAGATCGGTGTCGCTGGTCAGAAAGATCGTCACGCAGTCACACGGCAGTTCGTTTCAATTCCAAAACGATTCACAGAGCATGCCGCAAAACTGAATGATGAAAATATTAAAGTTCTGCTTGTCACTGCTCATCAGAACAAACTCAAAACCGGCCATCTGCGTGGTAATAAGTTCTGCCTGATCCTGCGCAATCCAAACGGCGTGTTTACTGCGGCCGATGCACAGGCAGTTCACGATCGACTGCAAACTCTGGCGACTGAAGGTATCGCCAATTACTTTGGAACTCAGCGATTTGGACATCACGGCAACACGCTGGTGGATGGCCTGAGTCTGCTGAAAGGCACTCTGCCCAATGATCATTGGCCTGAAAACAAGACTCGAACGATGCGACGGCTGGTGTTGAGTGCCGTACAGTCCGGGATCTTCAATCTGGTAGTCGCCCAACGCGTCAACGATGGAACATTACGCACGCCGCTGCCAGGAGAAGTTGTCATTCGCCGTCAGGGCACCAAACCATACATTTTCCCCGTTGACGGCCCAACTGAAAACGTGATCCCGGCGGGGCCAATGCCAGGGCCGGAAATGCTTGCTGCGACGGGGGCGATTGCCGACATGGAACGCGAAATCATGTCCTCTCTGCGTTTGAGCCCCAAAGATTTTCAAAAGTACTCTCGACTTACATCCGGTATTCGTCGCAAGATGATTGAATTCCCGGAAGAAGCGGCTGCTGAACTGACAGATGACGGTGCGATCAAGACGACTTTTTCACTATCATCAGGCACTTATGCAACTGTGGTGCTGCGAGAAATCATTGGGGATGTAAAAGATTCCGGCACTCTGTTCGAACAAACGGGTGCGACCGCTGACGATGACGGCGATGATGAATAGGCGTTTCTTTTGAATTCCACGTGGGCCAAGGCTTCCAGCCAACGACGTGAACAATCTGTCTCTAGCCACAAAAAACACAAGAAGTTACAAAAAGATAAAGTCCCTGTAGCAGCCGTTTTCGCAAATTTTCGTGCTTTTCGTGGCTATTAAATCCCGCAGTTGTGTTGAGTTCACGGCGTTGACTTCCAGCTTGGCGTCCATTGAAGAAAATCCAATGCTGTTTTGGTAACAATGACAAGCTGGAAGCTTATCCCACCCTGAACCGGCCCACATCAATACTGGAGAAGACCAAGTGCGAAATTATCGAATGATTGCGCTTCTGTGTTGTTCTATTGCACTGAGCGGCGTCTCTGATCTCTGGGCTGGCGAACATAAAGGGTCGCAGTTGTTGCCCGAGACCACTGTTGGCTATCTCGAAATCACCGACACTGCCGCCATCATGTCAGCTTTATATGATCATCCACTCAGTCTGCATGTTCAGGAGACGGAAGCCTGGAAAACTGCCACGAAAACAGAACAATATCGCGCGTTCCTCACGGGACGCAAGTTCTTTGAAATCCAGGTCGGATCCGATTGGCGAACTGCGATCGAATCGATCACGGCTGGCGGACTATACGCTGCCTTCGATGCTGCAACGGAAGGCGTTGTGATTCTGATACGAACAAATGATGAAGCAACGGCTGAAAATTTTCGCTTGAAGATTCTGGAACTCACTCAGCTAAACGAAGCCCAAAACGGCAAGGCCGATTCCTATCGCGATGTTACAATCTATAAGACCGACAAGAACTCTGGTGCCGCTGTCGTGCGCAACTGGATTGTCGTGACGAACAAAGGAGACCTCGGCAAGAGCGTCCTTGATCGCCTGCTGGATGAAACCGACACTGATCCAGCCGCAGATGTCCCAGGGACGTTATCGGCCAATGCTCAATTCAAAGCCAGCTACGCGAAGCGATCTGCCGATTCGCAGGCATGGGCCTATGGAAACATCCAGGCCGTGCGTGATGCTGGTGCCGCGAAGAAACTATTTGAAGGTAAGGCTGATAATCCGCTCGCCGAACTCATTGTCGGCGGCATCCAAAGTGTGCTTCAACACGCACCTTTCGTAACGGCGGATTTGAAAGTGGCGAACTCAGGAGTTTCAGTTCAGCTTGCAACCCCTTGTCACGACGACTGGATTCCCGAAGAACGTGAATACTATTTTGGCACCAACGCTGAAGGGGTGGCCCCCGTTTTGCCGGCAGTGCCTGACACTCTGATGACTTTGGCGGCCTATCGCGACGTTTCGCAGATGTGGTTGCGGGCGGGCGATTTATTTGACGAACAGATGAACGATAAGCTGGCTGAAGCTGAAAGCGGACTTTCCACAATTTTTGCCGGACGTGATTTTGGTGAGGAAGTCCTTGGTGCAATCCAGCCGCAAATCGGCTTAATTGTGGCTCGTCAAAGTTTTGAAAATGTCACGCCCGTTCCAGCCCTGAAACTGCCCGCCTTTGCATTGGTTCTTAAACTCCGCGATGCCGAAAACATGCGTCCCGAACTGCGACGTACTTTTCAGAGTGTGATCGGATTCTTCAATATCGTCGGCGCAATGGAGGGACGGCCGCAATTGGAACTGGACATAGAGAAAAGCGACGATGTTGATCTTGTCACTTCACGTTACGTTCCCGAGAAGAAGGATAAGGACTCCACGACCGCCGACATGATCTTCAACTTTTCGCCGTCTGCAGCGTTTTCCGGTGACCAGTTCATTTTGTCCAGCACCACGACTTTGGCGAAACAGCTTGCTGCTGCTCCGGCGACGGTGGCATCAACGAGCGGCGTCAACACTGCGCTGGATTTTCATTCCGCCGCAATTCGCGAAAGCTTAAACGACAATCGCGAACAGTTGATCTCGCAGAACATGCTGGCTGAAGGTCATTCGCGTCAAGAGGCCGAAGCTGCGATTGATCTGCTGCTTGAAGCCGTGCGTTGCATCACGGGAGCCAGCCTGGCCCTTCGTAACGAAGACGACCAGGTGACATTGAAGCTGAACGTCACGGTGAACGAGAATCCTTAGACTTCAGCTGACGGCGGATTTTTCACTTATCGACCGCAGATGATTCCATGTGAACAGTCCGGAATCATGGTTGTCCGACCAGCGGATTCGAAGTGCATAATTCCCACACAGCGAAACTTCCAGCAAGCCCAAATCTGCAGGCACGGACTCCGGGTCCAGCAGTTGCTTTCCCGTGAACTCGTCGACACAAACGGCGCAGCGGCAGTTTTGTCGTACTGTTCGAAACGGAAGCCGGGAAATATCACTGTCTGTCCAGACGAGTTCCAATTCACGTTGCTCTTTGTGAACACGGATATTTTGCGGCGACTGCATTGTATCTCACCCTGATGTAACGGCTTAAACGACTGATCAAATTTGGCGACCCGGCTTCGCCCATCTCCTGATATGACACAAATTGTAGCGAAGGATCGTGGCAGCGATATCGTACTCGTCTTTCAGGAATCACGATCACAGTCGATTCATGGAAAAACAAAAAGCCCGGCCTTGTACAGGGGCCGGGCTTAAGCTTGTTCCGCAGCGACGTGACGAACTCGGGTGGTGGTAAAGCGAGATTCGACGCAGGTCGATCACTCTATGACTCAGATCCACTGCGACGGACCTGGATTTTTTTCGGCAGCACTTCGGATCGCTTCGGAACAAAAACGGTCAGGACCCCGTCCTTCAATTCTGCCTCAACCTGGCTCACGTCAGCATTTTGCGCAAGGCGAATACTTCTCGAAAACTCCATGCCGGGACGTTCATTGACGATCATCCTTGCAGATTCAGGAAACTCGCTGATGTTACGTGTCCCGCTGATGGTCAGCACGCTGTCCTCGACTGAAACGGCAATTTGCTCAAGCACAACGCCGGGCAAATCGCATTCAACGCGATAACGGTCCGCCATCTCGATCAGTGTCACAGGTGGACCTGACACAGACTTTGCGTCGGACGAAAAGACCTCCCGAACAAACTGATTCAAACCTCGATCGAGTTCTTCAAAGACATTCCGGGGACGACATCGTTCTTTTGTGCAGTTCATGGTTAACTCCTTATTTGTAAATCGAAATGATTCAAAAGTGATGGTCGATTGATAGACTCAAAGAATCTGATCTACGAATTTGCATTGCGGATGTTGATCTTCTGCGGGCTGGCCTCAGCCGACCGAAACAGCGTAATCTTCAGAACGCCGTCGCGCAGTTCAGCATCGATCCGGTTTTGGTCGATACCTTCACCGACACGCAACTCACGTCGAAATCTGCTGACGGCTCGGTCATCGAACAGGACCTTCGCACCTTCTGGTACGTTTGACTTCCGCTCGCAGGAAATGACGAGAAAGCCATCAGCAAGCGTCACATCAATTCCCTCGAGCGGGACGCCGGGAAGATCAACTTGCACAGTCCAGTGGTCGGCATACTCAATGACTTCAAGAGCAGGTTGTAAATGTTCGACAGAATCTGCGGAGCGTGTGAGCGGACGCGCTTGCCGCGGTGTCGAATAGGTTTTTGGAACAGCAAAGAAGGAAGAATTCCAGTGCATGGCAAATTACCTTTCGCAAAAAGCTCCGCCTGCAAGAGTCGCCACTTGGCGATTTTTTGATGGCTTGCAGTGCTGGACACCTCTTTTGCAAGCAGCGTGCCAAACGCAACACTGAATAAAGATAGTTTGCTTTAAAATGCTTTGCAGTAGGACTTTATGTTGATTCTTCTGTCCACGTTGGAGTTGCAGTATCGGCCGAAAACATGGCTCAGCTGGCCATTATGGCAGCTCTTTGTTGTTTTAGAATAATGCCACTATGGCGTTGCTCGTGTTTTTTGGCAGCCCTATCTTTTTTCAATGAATCGCTATCCCGCTTGGGCAGTACAATCGCACTGCTACTTCGTCACAATCCATTTTTGGGTTGGCCGGGGTTGGAGGATGCCAGCCCGAACCCCCGTGGCATCCTTCGTTCTGCTCGGTCCAGCCCCGGCCACCCAACACAGATTTCTGATGATGTCGAAGCACTACCATCGAATCCCATGTATGAAGCCCGGCATTCAAACATTCCACGGGCTGCAGATCGGCAGTGCTTCATGAACACATACTTATTCCCAGCAGACAAGGATGCTACAGCGGCATTGGCTGACATAGAAGCCGACGTCTGGAAAACGCTTTCCAAAGCGGCAGATGATTCAATGGCGGCGTGGAGATTGCCGTGTCTTGCGACTCAATCCTGCAATGGATCACACCGTAACGGATGCCTGCCGGTGACTTATTGCTCATCGGGTTCCAAATCCAGCAGATCAGGATTGATCTTATCCGGATCGATTTCTTCAACGATCGCGTACTTGCCATCCCACCAGCGGTGAAAATCGACTTTGCGACAACGATCACTGCAGAAGGGGAGAAATGATTTCGCACCTTCGACCTCAGGTTCGATTGTTTTCTTACAGACCGGACATGTCATCGGCTTGATCAACGCGAACACCTTTTAGAAGTACAAACCCTTGCGAAGTTGCGCCAGCGGATAAAACGATTCACGCCAACGCACGCCTCCCTGACGCAATGTAATGATAGCCGATCTCCAGTAAGCGAACGCCATCACAAAGGCACCCACGGGAAACATTGGCGCAAACAGTAGTCCGCCCGGAAGACGCCAGACAATAAATGCGAACAATAGATGCCACAAGGCAATAGTAGCGATGAAGCCGGATGCGTCTCGCAGAGCCAGCACGAACGGCGAAAGGTACGGAAACATCATTGTCAAAAAGAATATGACCGTGACAAACAGCAACTGCCGAATTGAATAGTTCAATGACGCAAACCCGTTCTTTTCCAATCCTGTCACCACGCCCCAAAGAGATTGCTGCCATCGCACGGACAGGAGTTTTGGAGCTAGTTGAAAGTCGATTCTCCCGCCGTTTTTCTTCATCATCTTTCCGAGTTTCACGTCATCCAGAATATCCATGGCGATGAGCTTGTGACCGCCCAGTGATCTGTAAAACTTTGCATCGACAAGATTGAATGCTCCGACGCCAGCGTATGACAACGGCCATCGCGTTCTAATCAGATGCAGTTGCATGCCGACAGCAAACGCCAGTCCAAAAAATGTAACGACGGCATTCTCAAAGACACTGCCGGGGATCATCTTTGGCAACAGACACAGGTGCTGCAACTTGTGGCGGACAAAATGTCGCACGGCAATTTCAACGGCTGATGGCTCGTAAATGATGTCGCCATCCGTAAACAGCAGAAGATCGCCCGTCGCACGCTCGGAAGCCACATGCATTGCATGATTTTTTCCCAACCAGCCGTCCGGAAGTTGCGTGATGTGAAAGACCTTCAATCTCGCATCCGTCGCAGCGACTTCGTCCATGATACGACCTGTGGAGTCAGTGGAACGGTCATTGACGGCGATGATTTCAAATCTGATGCCAGTCGATTGAAGCAGCGTTGTGAGTCCGTTGCGAATCTGCGCTTCCTCATTTCGAGCGGGCACAATAATGCTCACTGACGGCACTGGCGAAGCCGCCGCCGGGACATGAGCAACTGCCGCCAGCCCTGTCTGGCAGGGCAGCAACTGCTTAAGTGTCAGGGCGATGACGGCTGGAATCGTCCAGATTGCGACAAATATGAAAACGACCCATCCCAGCCAAAACATTCATTGAGCCTTTGATGTTAGCTTTTGCGAACCACCTGAAACCTGAAACCGGATTGCAGCTTGTCCTGTCGCAATTTGACAGGCTGGGAGTGCATTCCAGGTTGTTCCATGTGCGTTTAAGCTTCGACTGAAACATCGTCTGTACCGAGCAGTTCACGAAGCCTGCGAATTGCTCGCAGATACCGCATCCCTGCCGCTGGAGCACTCAGGCCCAGTGCTTCGGCGACTTCGCCGTTGCCCAGATGTTCGAAGTGCCGCATGATGATAATTTCACGTTCGCTCTCTTCAAGTTTATCCAGCGCCAGCACAAATCGTTCTTCCATTTCCTTACGCAGGGCGGAAGCGGCCGGTGTGAGCTCAGCGTCGCGAAGCAGTGATGTGAGGTCGGCTGCAGATTGATCGTCAGAGTTGAAGCTGCTCAAATTCTGCTCGCGATCCACGGAGCGTCGTTGTGCTCCCCGATGTCTGCGATGCATATCAATCATTCGGTCTTTTGCCAGTTGCCGCAGCCACAAATGAAACGGCATCGACGGATTGCGGATATAATCGGTCAAACGCTGCGATGCTTCCAGCATCACGTCCTGAACGACGTCACTCGCATCCACGCGCCGCGCAACGGCGTGATCGAGTCGCATCTGGACCATTCGCCGCACGGCTTCTCGATGCCGATCCAGCAGACGGTTTACTGCCGAATGATCGCCCTTGCCTACTTCATTCAGCAGGTCCTGTGTGTGTTCACCTTCTGGCCACATGGCTATTCATCCGCATCAAAATCACTGTGATGAGTTACAATTACTGTTCGACTCGAATTGTCAGCAGTTCGATCACTCCAGATCCATGAATTGGGAATCATCCGGAATTTCAGGCACATGCACAGGAGTTCCACCCAGAGCATTTCGAAATTCTCCCAGAATTCTTGAGCGGTGCTTTGCTTCCATCACCAGCGACATGTCCTCCCAAATCAAATCGTCCGATCGCAGCGATTTTGAACTATAACCGCAGGACAGGACATTCAGGCGAAGATCGGTGCGGAAAACGCGTGACAAAGACGCTGCTTCAGGGGCCTCTGTCAATTCAATCCACCGGTTCCACGAGTACCGTGGTTTCTGAAATGACAGGATACGTACCGTCCTTCATCAGCGTTGCCCGGATCTTCAGGGGGTACTCAGCGTGGGCTGACGCGGTTGGAATAATGGAGACTGTGAAATCGGAATGCGACACATCGGCCGCCAGATCCTGCGGTTTCGCCATGAACGGCGAGCGTTGAGAATCCTGACCGCAGAGTTCCAGCGTGACGCTCTCCGTCAGCTTCTCCGAGCGATCGATGTGGATCGGGATCGAAATCTCCGCGCCTCGTTTTGCCTGGAATTCGGTTTCACCAGCAGAGATTTTTAGCATCGCCCCGGTGGGCAGGAAGCCCATGCGGGTTTTCTGGTGACTGACCGAATACCGCACGTTGCCCTTCGGGTCGGCAACTTTTGCGACGCCGTTAACAACCATCCTCGACGTACGCGTTGTTTCTAGCCATTCGGGCAGATAAACGGGATACAGAATGCGATTCACCCCCGTCGGGACAACCAGTTCCGGCCCTGAGATTCCCTGCACATGTCGGCCTTGCAGTGACGTCATTTCCAGCATGATCTCCGCGTCGAAGCCAGCGTCGCGGGCAATCAGCACGGGTGCCGGGAAGGTCGAGCCACGTGGCCATTTAGTGACGTCGTCCTGACCTTCCGCATCGATCGAAAATGGTGGCTTCATGGTCGTGGCAACGAGCACGGGACCGGTTGTGCGCTGGACGGGCTGTTCGCTGATTGTCGCGGTTCCGATCACTTCGACCAGCGCCGCCGAGGCCGCTGCATCGGCGGCCACTGTGAGTTCCACAGTCAGCGCATTCTGGTTGGCGGCAACCTGCAGCTTTTCGGGCACGGTGACTCCGACCGGCAGTCCAGTGACTGCGACATCAATCGCCTCCGTAAAACCACCGCGCCGCGCGACATTGATGGCGAGCGATGCCTTGCCGCCGATCGGGGCGTTCAGCAGTTCGAGAACGCTCAAACGAAAATCAGCTTTCGCAGGCTGCACTGACAGATGATACGTGGCCGCTCGCGTCCCGCTCTTCGAAGCAACATCGGCAACGCTGACAGAATAGTCACCGTCCCCAGGCACCGGGAATTCGATTTCAGCGTCGGTTGAACCTGTGCGATCGTCACTTCGAGCCAATTGTTTTCCTTCGTGATCGAAAATCGCCAGAGTCGCATCGACCTGCGATCCCGTCTTTTCGTGCGACACCTCAATAGCCCAGACGTCGCCTTTCTTTCCGGAAACCTGATAACGGTCTTCGCCGAACCGCTGGTCCAGCACGCCGGTGACTCCGCCGGGAACAGTCAGCGCAGAAACACTTTCCGCCAGCTGCGCGTCATCGCTGAGATGCAGCAGAACTGCCGGACAATCGCCGTGTTCCGTGGTCAGTTGGTAACGAAACGAGGTCGAGTTCGCGTCGCCGGAGAATGTCACGTCGCGCATGACGGATTCAAGTTTCGCCTGGCCCGTCGCGATGCCGTAGCCCACAAATTCAACCGGGCGAGTTTCGCCGCGTCGACCCACGGAAGGAATGGCGGTGACGACTCGCGGTCCCGGTGTCACCGTCAGTTGGTACACCATCGCCCGGTCACCGCGAAAGTCGAGATCGTAAATCGCCGCTGTGTAGGATTCATTGGCGTTGGCCGAAAACGTCAGTGCCGCATCGTCGCCTGCCGTGTCCGCCGCCTCGGCGATGATTCGCCCGGTTTGATCACGAATCTCAACCACCGCGTTGAGCTGCGAGCCGATGGACCGTGCAATCACGGCGCATGTGATCGGTCCGGATTTCGCTGCAATGAATCGATAGCGATCGACTTCCCGAATAAGCTTAATCTGACCGGAAATGCAGACTGGCGGGGATTCCATCTGATGCGGTGCGGGTTCCGAGTCGTCGTCCAAGAGCCTTTCCGCTTCGACAACATTGACTGTGTTGTTCACGACAAACCTTCCGGCGGACGTGGCGCCGTTGGCATTGGCGGCCTGCCACTTCACGACGCCCGGCGGGACATCGGCCGGGATCGTCAATCGGGCTTTCGTTTCGCGCGGCAACGGCTCGGGTGATCGCCGGGCTTTTTTCCCAAACCAATAGGGCGGTTCGGGCACGGTGACCGGACCCGGGGGACCAACGATCTCGAATTGAATGCGGCGATCATGCGCAAACAACTGCATATCCGGCGTCCAGTCGTAACCGCCCAGAATCACTTCGATCGTCTGACCGGCCTGACCTCCGGGCGGAAACATGTATCCCATGCCCGGTGGATGCTGCGCGAACGCGGCTTGCGGCAGACTGACGATTGCAAGAGTGATCACCAATGGAACAAGAGTTGTTTTCATATGCATTTGTTAAATCAAATCGTGAATCACTTTCCCGCCATCAACGATTGGCACCGGTCGGCCGAGGGGGCCGAGGAATGTTCGGTCCGGGTCGATCCCCATCAGAACCGAAATCGTCCGCAGCAAATCGTTGACGCCTACCGGATTTTCTGTCGGTGCCGTGGCATGCTTGTCGGTGGCTCCGATTACCTGACCAGGTTTGGTTCCTCCGCCGGCAAAGATGATTGTCTGGGCCATCGACCAGTGATCGCGACCGGCCTGCGCATTGATTCGTGGTGTGCGGCCCATTTCGCCCATCATCACGACCAGCGTCTCATCCAGCAGTCCACGTTGTTCCAGATCCGTAACCAGCGCGCTGAACGCACGGTCGGCATACGGGATGAGGTCTGTTTTCAGACTTGGAAAGCAGTTGAAGTGCACGTCCCAGCCCGGAGCATCGACGCCGACAAAACGGCAGCCGCCTTCGACCAGTCGTCGCGCCAGCAGAGCACATTGCCCCAATTGCGTGCGACCATAGGCGTCTCGTACGGAATCCGGTTCAGCATGAATGTTGAACGCTTTTCTGGCGTCGTCCGATGTCACCAGGCTGTATGCTTTTTCGTAGTAAGTCGACATGGCCTTACCCTGAGCCTGATTGCGTTCGCGTTCCAGCTGATCAACACCTGACAGCAGCTGTTTGCGCAGGCTGAGTCGTTGATCCGAAAGGTGTCCGGGCGGGCGCAGGTCCTTGACTTCGAAGTCCGGCTGAGTGGGATCGGCTTCGATGACAAACGGCGCATGTTCAGCGCCGTAGAATCCCGGGCCGCCGGCCTGCATCGGATGTGGCAGATTGATGTAAGCTGGAAGGGCACCTCGCTGGCCCAGCGTTCGTGAAACGACGGATCCGATGGAAGGAAAGTACTCGTTGTTTGGAATCGGATTGTCACCATCTGCGAAGCTGGGTCGGTGGCCTGTCATCACATAATGGTACCCTGTCGAATGACCGTTATCGTTGTGACTGTGACTGCGGAGAATCGTGTACTTGTCTGCCATCTGAGCGCACAACGGCAGTTGATCAGTCACAAAGATATCGGGAACATTTGTGCTGATCGTGCCGAATGGGCCGCGAATCTCCGGCGGAGCTTCCGGTTTCGGGTCCCACATATCCTGATGCGGCGGTCCGCCTTCCAGAAACAGAAAAATGCACGACTTGGCTTTGGCGGCAATCGGACTTGCGGCCATGGCCTGCAGTTCCAGCAGGCGAGGCAACGTCAATCCACCGATCAGACCGCACGCACCCAGCCTCAAGGCATGTCGTCGCGAAGTGCCATTGCAGTTCTGATACTGTTTGCCGAGCGATAATCGAAACATGGGAAACATCCTCGGGATCAGTGATTGAACACAAACTCTTTGGAATTCAACAGTGCCCACAATACATCTTCGGCTGCAGCGTGGCGATCGGTTTCGCTGAATGCCGGCAGCATTAGCTCTTTTTCGGCACTCGTCGGAAATCGCGACAGAGTGCTGAGATAAAGTTCATCGACCAATTCTGCGGGCGACATCTCTGACGCAGCCAGTTTTCGTACATGACCATGTCGGTGGGAGATCTTTTCGAAGATCTCCGGAGCATTCAACAGGTGCAATGCCTGAGCGATACTCGGTTCATTACTGCGTTCGCACTCACACACGGTCGCACGCACCGGTCGGCCAAAGATGCGAAAGAAATAGGACGGCATGTGATTGTCCCAGATCTGAATCGCTCGGTAACCCTTTGGCCAGCCGTTGAAATCTTCCGGCACACCGGTGCTTTGGGAAATCGCATCCAGCAATACTTCTGCCGGTTGTGATTTCTGAATGAAGTGCGAAAAGTTCTGCTGATCATCGACGTTCGATGGCAACGCGGCAGAACTCAACTGATACACGCGCGAATTCAGAAGCGTGCGTGTGAAGGCTTTCAGATCGTACTTCACGTCCCGCATATGGCTGGCCAGTGCATCCAGCAATGCAGGATTGGTGGCAGGGTTTGTTTCTCGGATATCATCGATCGGTTCGATGAGACCGCGTCCGAAATAGTGCGCCCACAGTCGATTGGCGATCGCCTTGGCAAAGAATTGATTCTGATCTGCCGTGAGCCATTCGGCCAGGACTCGGCGACGATCCGACACGCGGGAAAAATCAGCCGGAGCGGCT
>JANOZG010000736.1:0-3229 GCA_031429275.1 Planctomycetota bacterium | reverse complement strand
CTCGAGTTCCAAACGTTCGAGTCGTTGGAGAATAGCATTGACAGACGCTGTCGATTCCTGAGCCTCACCTGACCGCCCGCAAGAGAGCAGAACCAGTAGCGTACTCAAAATGACAGCCAAAGTGCGGCAATCCGTCGCCATCTTCTCACTCCGTCTCGAATTAACGCTCACGATCTTGTCACTCGGGGCTGTTGGATTTAAACGCGCGATCCGGATCTCAAATACTGCAGTTAATCGACGGACGTTGTCATATGAAGCAGTTTATCCAGCAATGCCGAACAGAATGGATGCTCCCCATGTAACGGTTATACCGTTTGCGGAAGTTGGAGAATTTCACTTCTCCACATCAATCCTCGAGCGATACGGGCGACAGCGCCGCTGCTGAGTCGTCGTTAACGAACAGTAGTAGCGACAAACGAAGTAATCCGCGCAACTTCGACTGTTTCGACGCAAACGGTGATGTGCTGATTCGGCATCACATTTGTTCGAAGATATTCAACGACATTTTCACAAGTATCAAATGGCAGAATAAACTCAACTCGTGTTTGTTTTCGTGGCGAGAGATCGTTGGAATCGACCTGCCGTCGCCCAACTCCGAATCCCGGCGTTTCAGTAAAACCAGTAGCGCCCATGTGGACTATTTCTCTGCTGAGCGTGATGGCCAGTTCCGGATCGGCCACAAGTGTCAGTCGTCGAGCGTGTGAGAGTCCACGTTTGCGTGCGGCATACACACTAGTCGACATCGCCCGCAGTTCGTCCAGACCTCTTAGTTCCAGCCGCAGTCCTTCCTGATGAAAATCATGGACCATTTCTTGCAGTTTTTCCATGACGCTCGCGTCCACGAGCGTGGTGCCGGAAAGATCGAGGATCAGATTTCGCTTCTGAACCAGTCCTATGTCCTCGATCTGCCGTTTGAACGGAATCCAGTTACTGAAAACTGCGGATTCCTTAGCGATGATCAAACTTGTTTTGTCATCGACGTCTTCGACTTCGATATAGGCTTTGAAAAAGGACCGAAGTGGCACTCCGTTGGCGAGGTGGAGAATCATTTTGAGTAAAATGCCGGCAGCCACACCGATCAACAAATCAGTAGCGAGAACTACCAACAGCGTGACGACGAACAGCAGCAGTTGCTCTTTGCCGATTCGGTACACATTGCGGAATTCATTTGGATGAGCCAGTCGTGTTCCGGTATAGACAAGCATCGCTGCCAGCGCAGCAAGCGGGATCAGGTGCAGAATAGTTGGTATAAAACCCACGCAGAGCAACAAAAAAATGCCGTGCCACATGTTTGCAAAACGAGTCCTGGCACCGTTGTCGATGTTTGAACGACTGCGGACAATTTCAGAAATCATCGGAAGTCCGCCGACCATTGATGCTGCCAGATTCGCCACGCCAACGGCCAACACGTCCCGGTTCATGTTCGTTTTTCGCTTGTACGGGTCCAGCAGATCCACAGCCTTGGCACTCAGCAACGATTCGAGACTTCCAATCAGGAAGAACATCATGATCCATTTCCATGCCTTGAATTGATTCAGAACGGTAAAGTCCGGGGTCTGAATCTCTTTGAACATGCCAAAGACTTCGGTGGGCATTTTCACAAGGTATTGTTCACCCAGTTTGTACTCGGAATGAAATATCTCGTATTCGTGCGCGGTCTTCAGATTTAAAGCCAACCCCATCGGCACAGCAACCAGCAACACAATCAGATGTGCCGGAATTGGCTTCAGAAAAGGCACTCGGCTGCGCAAGAGTGGCCACAGGAACATGATTGCCAGACTTACCAGTCCGATCGCAGCAATCGCCGGGTTTGCGTGTCTGAAGAAGTCCGGAATCTGACTTAACAGCGAAAGCGGGCCTCCCTTGACGTCGGTCACACCCAAAGCCACAGGGATTTGCTTGGAAATGATGATGACACCAATCGCAGCCAGCATGCCGTGTACGACCGTGCCGGGGAAAAACTCGCCAAGGATACCAGCTCTCAGGAGTCCGAAGAGAATCTGCAAAACCGCCGCAACGACGCCGACCGCAAGGGCAGCTTTGTACGCATTCATGTCTGCTGGCAACCAACCGCCAGTCGTGCCGTTTCCCCCGAATTCTTCAACGCATCCGAGGACGATGACGATCAATCCAGCCGCTGGTCCCTTGATCGTCATTTCCGAATTACTGATGAAGGTTGTCAGAACTGCACCGATAATCGCTGTGAAAATACCAGCCAGCGGGGGAAATCCAGATGCCAAAGCGATTCCCACGCAGAGCGGCAATGCGATGAGAAAGACGAGCAGTCCGGAGATCATGTCGTTCTTCAGATACTTTACGAAACCTCGCGCATTGCCGCGCGGGACGCTCTCTTCAGTTTTCATAGGATAACACTCCGACCTTAGATTGATGGTGACGTGGATTCGTGGAAAGGATTCCGGTACTCAGGACTAAAACCTTTTGACTCTACCGGAACTTAAGTGATGTGACTTTGCGGTTGTGAAATGTGTGGACGCATTGGAATCCTGCCTTCGATCCCGGCAGACGTAGACAGAATCGACTCTTTGGGCCGGACCTCAAATGCTGTTTCCGTTGAAGTGAAACAGCTTGACATGGAATGGAGTCAGAAAATGGCCTCTTTCATTTGTGTCAGCGTCAATTGTGTTCGAGCGGACGTCGGCGAGCAGGGGAAGTCCATCTCCTGATTGTGTCCCTGTATCACAGAGGATCAGGGGACTCACGTCCTCCACGCGCCGAAGGCTGCTCTTCCGGACGATCTTCCGGAATATCGTTTGGCTCAATAATCCGTTCCGGATGTTTACGACGTACCAGCAATTCCATGGCAGCATGGTGCCGCGAGGCGACGCCAGGTTGTGGCCAAAGTCCTCCTCCCAGCACCAGAAACGTCAGCACGAGCAAAGCGAATCGTTCGGACGCTCGAGAGCGCAGAATGGCAGTTGTCTGAAAGCGGCGACCTGTAAAAATCCGGAAGTAAGCCCGCATGATTGAGATACCGTTTAATGTAGCGGCCAACAGCACGGCCAGACCGACGAATGGAAAGACGCCGACTGCACCTTCAATCAGCAATTCCATCCCAACGAAACCCACTGTGCCAGGAAAGCCGATTGACGCCAGTCCTGAGAGCAGGAACAAACCGGCCAGTGTCGGCGTGTGTTCGTACATCCCGTGATAGCGATCCAGACTGACTCTCCCGATACTTGCTTCTACAGATCGGAGTGCGAGTGCGAAC
>JANOZG010000735.1:0-6906 GCA_031429275.1 Planctomycetota bacterium | reverse complement strand
GACGAGACTCTGGCGAGCTTGCCGTCGCGAAAGCAGGATTCCCACGCAAATGGAAATTGATGTCGCGTTACAGCAGGCAGGCCTCAGAGCGGTCGATTTGCTGGCTGAATCGCAAAGTGTCGTGTTTCGCGAGCCGGGAATAGTGCTCGATCCCGGAGCCATCGGAAAGGGCTACGCTCTGGACGAAGCTCGTAATTGGCTGCAAAAACACGTTCACGGGCCAGATTCTTTTCTGCTGCATGGTGGGCATAGCAGCCTCATCGGTCAGGGAGAACACAACGGACATCCCGGTTGGCCAGTGGGTATTGGAAATCCTCTGTTCACGGAGAAACGCCTTGGAACTCTGCTGCTCTGCAATCAGGCGATGGCTACCAGCGGCTCGAACATTCAGTTTTTCCGACATGAAGGAAAACGTTATGGGCATATCCTTGACCCCAGAACGGGCTGGCCAGTCGATGGAATGCTGTCTGTAACAGTTTTAGCGCCCTCAGCAGCCCTCGCAGATGCACTCTCGACGGCATTTTTCGTTATGGGAGTCGAAAAAGCTCGCCACTGTTGCGAGAATTGGCCGGAAGTCGGTGCTATCCTGTTGCCCTTTCCCGACAAGGGAAACAAAGTCCATCCCACCATTGTCAACATCCCTGATGAACTCATAATCTGGGACGACGATCAGGTGAATAGAACGTAGCAAGGGACTCCAGTCCCCTGCCGACCTTGAAGTGTCCTGACGGGTCTGGAGACCCATCCCACAATATCGGAGATTCTTTTCCGTGGTTGACATTCGTCGATATTCATTGGCCGCCGTCATACTGCTCGTCGTGTTACGAGTCGGAATCGGTTGGCAGTTGCTCTATGAGGGCATGTGGAAAATTAACACGCTGGGAACTCAGACGCCATGGACTTCCGATGGCTATTTGAAGAGCGCTCAAGGGCCATTTCGCGACTTGTTCCGTTCCATGGCAGGAGATCCCGATAACAAATCCTGGCTGGATGCTGATGCCGTCGCAGCTCGTTGGGATACCTTCAATAACCGATTCAGCAGTCACTATGGACTGAGCGACAGCCAAAAAAGTCGACTCACAACGATGATCAACGGAGCGGCCAGTCATGATGCCGTGCTGGATCTGGCGAAGCTTCCTGAGGGCGTTGATTTTGCAGCGCTGAAACTGGACAAGACAATTTCGTTTGATGCAACTGCCAAGCGGTTAAAGATCGATGGCCAACGCCGCATGATCGCGGCTGAAAAAGCGAAGCTTGAAGAACAAGTTGCCGGGCGTGAGGGTGCGGACTATGACAAATACCGTAAAGCTCTGGACGATGCATTCTCTCGTGCAAGTCGGTTGTCATACAAGGAACGCATGCGAGCCCATTTACTGGGGGATCCCGACAACGCCGGATTGATCGATGGCCGCATCGGGCAGATCCAACTCTACAACGAAATGCTAAAACGTCATGAAGACCGACTGGCGTCAGCAAAAACACAATTCGAAAAGGATCAGCTGAATCGCATTTGGTCTGACGTAAGAGAGAAAGATCGGGATCTCTCTGGTCCATTGATGGCAATGGACAAGGAACTGCAGGAAGAGGCGATGAAGATGCTGGAAGTTTCGCAGTTGACCCGAGGCCGTTTAGCTCCGCCATTGTCGCCCATTCGCATTGTGGACTTGTTGACAATCGCTGGCCTGGCGGGACTTGGATTACTGTTGATCATCGGCTTGTTTACAAGGTTTGCTGCATTTTCTGCAGCCTTCATGGTACTGGGGTTCTATCTTGCCATGCCGCCATTTCCGGGTGTTCCAGAAGCACCCGGTCCCGAGCACAGTTTTATTGTCAACAAGAACCTCGTCGAAGTTTTTGCACTGCTGGCACTCTCGTCAGTGCCGACAGGCTATTGGTTTGGACTCGACAAACTCGTGGCTGGATTTTTTGCGAAGAAAAAATTGGCGAAAGCGAATGCAAAGGCTTGAGCGGTTCGGCGCTAGCCGCCGGTAACTGTTCGGTTCAACACACTGACAATCAATAACACTGAGCGCTGGCTAGCGCCATTCCGCTGACAGATACAAATCAAAAATCAAAAACATACGGGAGTTCAATAACATGGAAATCACACCTGAGCAAATTCAGATTGGAAAAGACAACTTCAATGAAGTTGTCGGCATTACACGCCGCGACATGATGAAGGCGACAGCCGCCGCAGGTATCGGTCTTGGCGCAATGTATTTCGACTACGAAAAGCTAAACGGCTCGCCGGTCAAAGCAGCGTTTATCGGTTGCGGTGACGAAGCCAACGTGCTCCTGACTGAGCATCCGATGGACTACATGGAAATGGTCGCCATCGCAGATCCTCGCAAAGCAAACATCGAAGACACATTCAAAGGCACCCATCCTGAAGCACGCATCGGCCTCATCAAAAAACTTGGTCAGGAAAAGGCTGCTAAGGTCCAGGTCTTTGCCGACCATCTTGAATTGCTTCAGGCTCGCAAAGATGGCAAAGTTGACTTTGAGATGGTTGTCATCGCTGTGCCGCTGAGTCAGCACGCTCCGATTGCAATGGCCTGCCTGGAAGACGGGTTGCATGTGCTGTCAGAAAAGTTGATGGCTCATAACATCACTGAATGCAAGCAGATGATTCGCAAGGCCGAAGAGAAAGGACTGCTTCTTGCCGTCGGCCATCAGCGTCATTACAGCGTACTCTACGACAACGCCAACGATCTGATCAAAAAAGGACTGCTGGGCGACATCAAATTCATTCGCGCTCAGTGGCACCGAAACAACAGCTTCCCAGGCCGCGACAGCTGGCGCAAATGGGAAGACACGCCACAGGCTGAAAAAGATCATCTGCTGGAACTCGAAAAGTCCGGTAAACTTAAGGAACTTGGCTACGACAGCGCCCAGCAGCTTGTTGACTGGCGTCTGTACAACAAGACCGGCGGCGGTTTGATGGCGGAACTTGGCAGCCATCAGATGGATGCGTCAAGCATCTTTCTGGGTAAAAAGCATCCGCTGGCCGTGCAGGGTTTTGGCGGCAAGAACTTCTACGGGATGGAAGGTGTCGGTCCCGAAGACAAATGGAAAGATGATCGAGATATCGACGATCAGATTTTTGTCACGCTCGAATTCCCCGGCAAGACCTACGACAAGAACAAGAATGACATTGCTGTCGTGACGTATTCATCGATCAGCACAAATCGTCAGGAATTCTACGGCGAAACCGTGTTTGGCAGCCGTGGAACTTTGATCATGAAAGAGGAGAAAGAAGCTTTGCTCTACAAAGAGCAAAGCCCATCCAGCGGCGGCGGCCTTGATCAGCGGTTGTGGGTTATCGACAGTGGCAAAGGCGGCGGCCCGGCACTGGACAGCTACAACACAGCAGCCCCAACTGCCGCTGGAGCGATGGCTCAGGCAGGCATGGGTGATAAAGTCAGCCGCGGCTACAAGGAAGAGATGGAACACTTCTGCTACTGCGTCAGCAATAAACTCGGAGCAGATAAACTGCGATGCAACGGTCGCGTGGCGATGGCCGATGCCATCATGGCGTTGACGGCCAATCTTGCGATGAAGCACAAGAGGCGAATTGTGTTCAAGGACGAGTGGTTCGATCCTTCAAGTGATGCTGTTCCGGAAACTGATGCACAGATTACTGGCTGAGGAATCTCATGGGACGCTGGCCCGACAATCGTCGTTCGAATCTGATTGCTGTCCTGCTGATTTTTGTCCTGTTCCCACTGCTGGCCTGGGGCTGCATGTGGATCATGAAGCGCTAGTGCTGACCGTAGGACGGGTCTCCAGACCCGCCCTGACTTATCACATCAGGACGGGACTTGAGTCCCGTCCTACGGAAAGAATCTTCTGTGTCTAATGCTGCTCCCGGTGGGCCTCCCGCCGCGACTTCGGTAAACAAAGCAACGCTGTTTATTGTCTTCGCAACCGTGTTTATCGACTTGCTTGGCTTCGGCATCGTATTGCCGCTTCTGCCGCGCTATGGAGCGTTGTTTAATGCTGGTGGCTGGCAGCTCGGTCTTCTGATGGCATCATTCAGTGCGATGCAGTTTCTGTTCGCACCGATGTGGGGAAGTCTGTCCGATCGAGTCGGACGTCGACCGATTCTGCTGCTGGGATTGGCCGGATCAACAATCTCATACGGTCTTTTTGGACTTGTCTCAGCTCAGGGACGCGACGCTTTGATTCTGGGGTTCAGCCCGTTGATCTGGCTCTACGTAACCCGGATCGGAGCTGGTATTTCCGGAGCAACAATTTCGACAGCGCAGGCAGTTATTGCCGACTGCACAGGCGTCGAGAATCGTGGCAAAGGCATGGCCTTGATCGGTGCTGCATTTGGGATTGGATTTACGTTCGGACCTTTAATTGGGGCTGCTTGCGTTTCCAATGATGCAGCAGTGGCCTTGGACGATTCGCAATGGGCGGCTGTCAAGTCGTGGGACGACGCGACGACAGCGGTCACCGAACAGGCATTCCGGGAAACCGTGTTTGCCGACACAAAGATCTCCCGTGCAAATGACGCTGCGATCAAAGCACTTCTGGCCGCACCTCTGCCGCGCAACGAACTACAGGAACGTCTGCTGCGACCACCTTCGGGAATGCCTGGCTATGTCGCTTCCGTTCTTTCTGCGATGGCGTTTTTATTGGCGACATTCAAACTTCAGGAATCACGCAGACCATCACAGGACTCGCAGCGGTCATCGCACAGAGCTTTTCGACCGGGTGAGGTCATGCGACATCTTTCGACACCGGGCTTGTCCGTAATTCTGCTGGCAGTCTTCATTACGACGTTTGGCTTCGCGCAGTTTGAAAGCACGCTGTCGCTGCTGACGGAAAGATTTGGCTACAGCGCACAATGGAATTTTCTGCTGTATGCCTATGTTGGCCTTGTGCTGACAATCGGTCAGGGCATGCTGGTACGCAGACTTTTGCCGCGCCTTGGCGAGCGTCGCATGGCCTTGATTGGCGTCACGTTGATGACGATCGGCTTTTCCCTGATTGGAACCATGGGGCTGGATTACTTGCCCGGCAAAGCACTGTGGTTCATTCTGCCGATTGTTGTCGTAGGATTTTCGGCAGTGACACCTTCGCTGCAGTCAATGTTATCGCAAGCGGCGTCAAGTGATGAGCAGGGGGCAGTGCTTGGAACGGGGCAGAGCTTGTCTTCGCTCGCCAGGATTCTTGGACCGCTCTTTGGCATTAAGCTGTTGTATCAGTCTGCTTCATTGCCCTATTTCCTTGGGGCGATTCTGATCCTGATCGGCGGCGCATTGATACGCAGGATGCCGGGACGGCAAAACACTCCAACGCCCTAGCGCTTTGTCGACCTTTAGAATTGGGGTTGAGTTGTATTTGTACGACGGACTTCCAGTCCGTCGGCAGCAAACTTTGTCGACAGACTGGAAGTGCGTCGTACCCCAAAAGCGAGCACGGACAGAGCATTAGTCTGAGATTGTGGGCCGACCGTTCAAGTAGTCTGTCAGAATCGTTCAATGGATGGCCGGTATCGCCGTTAAGGATCTGACAGAGTCCGAACTGGCGAATAACCCGTCACTCATGCGGCGTCTACTCCGCTTGTTGACTTGCTGTTGATTGCTTTGTTGCCTCCGCTTCTGCGGCCTTGACCCGCGCATCCAGGAATGCCTGCAGCAAAATCTGTGCGGCCAGTTTGTCCATTCGTTCCTTGCGTTTCTTCGCCGACATCTCGGCAGCCATCAGCAGTTTTTCAGCGTGAAACGAAGAAAAACGTTCGTCCTGAAATGTGTGCGGCAAACCGGTGATACTCGTGAGCCACGTTGCAAATTTTCTCGCCTCTTTTGATTTTTCGCTTTCGTCACCGCTCAAATGGATCGGCAAACCAACCACCAATCCGACTGGCGAGTACTCTTCGACGACTTTCCGGAAGAATCGTTCATCGACGTGCGGGCCATGGCGGTCATGATTGTGCAGCGGACTCGAAAATCGCTGCCCACGGTCAGAAACTGCCACTCCTACGCGTTTTGTGCCGTAGTCAATTCCGAGCAGGACACCACTCGTTGGAACGTTCGGAACCGTATTTGGCGGTGAAATTGGTTCCGTCATATCAAGTTTATCTTCGCAACAGGGACGCGAAGAAAATCGCATCTGAGAGATTGGTAATCTTTCCGCATGAATTGGTGATGACGACCGGTGGCATCAATCGCGGGGTGCATTATAGTATCGAGTTCTACTGAATATGTTTAGCCTCGACTGGACCAATCCTTATGGCACAGCCATCCCCAAAAATCGGCCCTGTAACAAAGTTCATTCATCATCACTATCGCCACTTTAATGCGGCGGCCTTGATTGACGCGGCAAAAGGCTATGAGGCGCATCTTGAACAAGGCGGCAAGATGATGGTCTGCCTGGCGGGTGCGATGAGCACCGCGGAACTGGGACTATCGTTGGCGGAGATGATTCGACAGGACAAGATTCATTTGATTTCATGCACCGGTGCCAACCTTGAAGAAGACGTCTTCAATCTTGTTGCTCACGATTTTTACGAACGCGTGCCACACTATCGCCAACTGTCGCCACAGGACGAGCAGGATCTGCTGGACCGCCACATGAATCGCGTGACTGACACATGCATTCCGGAAGGCGAAGCGATGCGGCGCATGGAGACCGCGATGCTGGAAGTCTGGACGGCTGCTGACGGCGCGGGCAAGCGATTTTTCCCGCATGAGTTCTTTTATCAGGTATTGCTGAGCGGCAAGTATGCGGAGCATTACCAGATCGATCCGAAAGATTCGTGGATGTTGGCGGCGGCGGAAAAAAATCTGCCGATTATTGTACCTGGCTGGGAAGATTCAACATTGGGCAATATGTATGCCGCTGCTGTAATTCGTGGTGAAGTGAAGAATGTCCACACCGTCCGCACGGGAATTG
>JANOZG010000734.1:0-3787 GCA_031429275.1 Planctomycetota bacterium | reverse complement strand
GCCAGCGTGACGGATTCTCGTGTCACGCCAATCAGCCCGGCAAGATCCTGATGCGACAACTTGATATCGATTAACAGACCTTCATCGATTTTGCGTCCGTACTGCTCCATCAGATCACACAACAGCCCCAGCAACCGCTCACGATTGGAACGGAAGAGCAGATTTTTGAGGCGTCGTTCCAGCCGACGTTGTCGCAGACCGACAATTTTTGTCACAGCCAGAGACAGATTCGCATTCTTCAACAACACTGTTTCCATCGCATCACGTGGAATGGCCACCACTTTGGATGTTCCAACAGCCTGAGCAAATTCTTCCCGAACCTCCGAACCCACCAGCGCCAGTTCACCGAACAATTCACCGGGTTCTATTAACGCCAGAATCGCCTGCTTGCCGTCGGGGGTTATCGAATAGAGCCGAATGCGACCCTCGACTAAAACCATGACCGTATCAGCGGCCTCTCGAGGAAAATAGATTGAAGAGTTGCCGGAAAATACTCGCACCCGTGATCGCTGTTCAAGGAACCGCAGATCAGCTTGGGGAAGCTGCTCGAACAGTCGACATTTTTGGATGCACCAAATGTGTTCAGGCATAGAACAGCGATCGATTCAGAAGACAGGCTGACAGGCCACAGCAGCAACTATTGTTAGATGCCTGCAACCTTCAGGGCCCTCCATGTTACCATCAGCAGCACTGGCTGCACACTGCTCAATTCGTATTTTACTCACACTATGATCGCAATTCTGATGCGAACTGTGACAACACCCGTTCTTCTCGATGAGTCATCTCAAACTCCTTGCTGATTTTGTGAATTTTACTTCGAATGTGAGCCGTTTCACAGACCGGCCTGAAGGTGCATCGTGATAATCAGCAGATGTAAAGACCAGTGCGCTGTCAAGGCTCATTCGTGGGTCCGTCGTACTTCAACAATTCAACACCTACCTCAATGGTTGATAGACCACTAAAAGGAAAACTCATGAGGCGCTTCATTTCCACATCATCGTTCCAGAATTTCGCCATTGGTTTGACTCTTTTCGCGACGATTCATGGTTTCTCCGATGCACATGCTCACGGAGACAACACGGATCAGCCACCGGCTGTTGGTGACATGGCACCCGCGTTGGAACTGAAAGGCTTCGATTCCGAAACGGTGAAACTTGAAGAGGTGATTCGCAAAGGCCCGGTCGTTGTTATGGTTCTGCGGGGCAATCCTGGCTATCAGTGCCCGTTGTGTACTCGTCAGGTCGGCGAATTCATCGCTGCCGGAAAGAAACTTGACGCGGTCAATGCCAGCGTAATCATGGTCTATCCCGGACCCAAAGCCGGTCTCGAAAGTGAGGCGAGAGAATTCCTGAAAGGCACAAAGTTGCCCAAAGGCTTTTATCTGCTGATTGACCCAGACTATGCCTTCACTAACGACTGGCATCTACGCTGGGATGCTCCGCAGGAGACGGCCTACCCTTCGACATTTGTCGTCGATAAAGACGGAAAAATTCGCTTTGCCAAAATCAGCAAATCGCACGGCGACAGAGCTTCTGTGGAAGATGTCATTAAGAGCCTGCGAAAGTTGTAATGCCCTGCCTGATCCAGTTTCTGATTGTGACGAAGCAGTCGGATGGCGAATGCTCCCAAAGATGGAGCTGGCCAATTCGAAGTTCCGGTATTCTTTTCCTTAAAATTACAGGAGTCGGTCGATGTGTTTCTACAAATCAATATGCAAACGAACTGTGCTGATTCTTGCGGTCTATTGTACTTCGCTGACGTTCACATCGATTTTACATGCGGATTCAAAACGCTCTGAATCCCGCAAGCCCGTGATTACGAAGCTCAAGTTTGATCCGACTGCCGAAAAGGTGAAATTCTTCGAGGCAATCGAAAACGGCATTCTGACCACGAAGTTTGTTCCTCAGGGATCAAGCGGAGGGTTTATTCTGTTGTCAAATACGAATGACGAGCCCGTTACCGTGGAACTTCCGGATGCATTCGTTGCGGTGCAAGTGCTGAAGCAATTCGGAGGAGGGCTTGGGGGCGGCGGCTTGGGTGGTGGCGCTGGAGGTCTCGGCGGCGGTGGCGGACAGCAAGGTGGCGGTCAGAACCAAAATGCAGGAGGAGGATTTGGTGGTGCTGGCGGAGGTGGTTTAGGCGGAGGCGGAGGTCTTGGTGGTGGTGGAGGCGGAGGCCAACAAGGCGGGGGCTTCTTTTCAATTCCTCCTGAACGAACAGTGCGGGTTCCTTATGTATCAGCTTGTTTGAATCATGGAAAACCCGATCCCTCGCCGCGACTGGAATACAAATTGGTGCCCGTTGAAGACTACACGCAGGACGAAGTTTTGAGCGAGTTGATTCGAATGGTCGGGTCTGGAAGAGTTAATCAGCATTCGGCGCAAGCTGCAATCTGGAATCGCACTGACAATATGGACTGGCAGACACTGGCTGAAAAAAGCACTCGAGGAATTCTGGCCGTGCAATACTATTTCAGCCCTGAAAACATTCGTGAAGGCCAGATAATTATGGCGTCAGCTGAAAACCGTGTTCATGATAATAAGGTTTCAGAAGAACCAAATTCATACGAAGCAGCCGCTTCGCGAGTTCGTTAGGTAGGCGGCTCAATTCGAAAGTCTGGTTAGAGTCTTACTCCGAATCATGCGTGCATCTTTCGGGCAGCGAACAAAGTGCGTGGCTGGTGTCTACGAGCCCCTGCGCTCCTTTGGGTCAAAAACTGTCAGCCCTGGTTAGGCCAGATGTTCGCGCACCAGTCGCGTGTTTGGCGAGCGGATGATCCCGCGTTCGGTGATGATGGCAGTGATGAGTTCCGCAGGAGTCACATCAAACGCCGGGTTGTAGACCGTTGTGTTGTCGGGAGCCGTTTGATTTCCAAAGCCGCGCGTGATTTCTTCACTGGCTCGCTGTTCAATCGGAATGCCGTTTCCATCAGACAGACTTAAATCAAACGTGCTTGAAGGAGCCGCGACGCAAAAAGGTATCCCATGAAACTTCGCGAGCACGGCAACTCCGTAGGTTCCAATTTTATTCGCGGAATCGCCATTTGCGGCAATTCGATCAGCACCTGTGATCACCATTTGGATTCGTCCTTCTTTCATGACCTGCGCTGCCATGTTGTCACAGATGAGTGTGACCGGAATGCTCCGTTGCTGCAGTTCCCATGTTGTCAAACGAGCGCCCTGTAACAGTGGGCGAGTTTCGTCGGCGAAGACGTGAATTCTTTTCCCATCAGCGGCAGCCTGAAACATCACGGCCAACGCGGTGCCGTCGCCTGCGGTCGCTAGGCCCCCCGCATTGCAGTGAGTCAAAATTGACATGCCCGACGAGATTAGCGTGCTTCCGTGTCGTCCTATTCTTGAACACATCGCCTGATCTTCCGATTCGATCAGACGTGCTTCCGCCAACAGTCGGTCGTGTATTGCAGCAACTGTAGATGCCCCGAAGCTGGTTGCAACCGACTTCATCCGATTCAAAGCCCAGAAAAGATTGACGGCGGTGGGGCGACTATCAGCAAGATACGCTGCTACTCGTTCCACCTCGGACAGGAATATTCCGACGGCGGAATCTCTAAACGGCTGTAGTCCCATCACCAGGCCGTAAGCCGCAGCAACGCCAATCGCCGGCGCTCCACGGACTTTCAACACCTTGATAGCGTTCCAGACATCTTCCACAGAATCACAGACAATATTTTCGACATGCAACGGAAGCCGCGTCTGATCAAGCAGATTGAGTTTGCCATTCGCGTCGCCTGTCCAGAATAGCGTCTTGTACAACGTATCGCCCCTTG
>JANOZG010000733.1:0-2678 GCA_031429275.1 Planctomycetota bacterium | reverse complement strand
CCCCTCATCCGGCCTCCGGCCACCTTCTCCCCCTTCCGAGGGGAGAAGGGACTTCGAGAAAGCCGCAGAAAATCGAAACGATAAGTCCTTAGCGGCGTTGCCAGCTGTGGCTTCACGCCGCTTTCGCGATACCAGTACTTGGCTTTTGATCCTGCCACGACCATTTCGCCATGCCTTCGAGCACGCGGTCGGCAACTTCCAGAGCTTTCACGGCGTCTTTACCGGAGACTCGAGGTCGTTCATTCGTCAGGATGCAATGGACGAAATTGTTAAGCTCAGCCGTCAATGCGTCGGCGTTTGATGCCTGATGAGTTTCGTTGGTAATCCATTTGGTGAACACTTCGTTCTTCAGCGTCAATGGATCGGGTGTGGCTGCGATGATGTCGTGAACTCGCCCTGGATCGGCGGCCAGCGGAGCAGCGGGTTGCCAACAGGTGACTGTGCGTTTGTTCAAATCCGCCGTCACGCAACCGTTGGCTGAAAAGACCTGAATCGTACGATCCGCCGTTGGGCTCATGCGACTGGCGGTGATGTCCGCGACAATGCCAGACGATGTTTTCAGCCGAGCGACCGCCATGTCTTCATGAGGCCCAAATGTGACCGCACCAAAGGAATCGACGCTGACAACGGCTTCCCCGGTCAATGCAAGAACAAGATCAATGTCGTGAATCATCAAGTCATGAACGACACCGATATCAGTCGAACGAAAAGTATACGGACTGACGCGTTGGGCCCGAATGTAAAGAGGTCGATCAACCTTCTGCTGTAAGAGTTCAAATGCCGGGTTGAAGCGTTCGACGTGTCCGACCTGCAGTACACTGCGTCTAAACATCGCCACCTGTTGCAGCGACTGTGCGGCTTCAAGACTGTTTGCCAGCGGCTTTTCCATCAATACACCAATGCCCGCGTTCAAAAATGGCATGCCGACTTCGTGGTGATAGATAGTTGGCACGGCGATGACAACGCCCTGCACCAACGACATAACCTCGTCGGGTGTAGAAAACCACTGCGTGCCGTGTTTTGAGGCGATGTCGCGGCCCTGCTGTTCACGGGAATCTACCACACCGACCAACTCAACGTCAGGCATGGATGACAGAATGCGGGCATGATGCTGCCCCAAAGCGCCCACACCAATGACTGCCAGCTTTACGCGATTCATGCGACTTTGCGATCCTGCGAAGTTTGTGTCTGTGTCTCAGATCCTGCGGGCTTCATGCGGACAGCTTCACGCGCTCGTCCGAGTTTTCCGGCTCGTTGATTTTCGACGAATGTCAGCAGCAACGACAGTTCCATCGGAATCACGCCTTCAAGTGATTCGCTGAAGTGCTCACGCACTTCATTTAAAGGCCGATTGCGGCGATACAGCAATCGGAAGGCTTCTTTTACGACTTCGATCGTGGAATTCGAAATCCCGGCTCGTCGCATACCAACGATATTGATCGTTTTCAGTTCCGGATTGTCGCTGCCTGCGGCCAGCATGAATGGAGGAATGTCGTGAGGAACACGGCAACCGCCACTGATGAAGCTCAAACGCCCGACCGTTGAAAAATGATGCACGACCGAGTTACCGGAGACAATCGCTCCATCGTGAACATGCACGTGTCCGCCCAGCAGCACGCCGTTGACCAGAATTACATTATTGAAGATTCTGCAGTTGTGTGCGATATGGCTGTTCGCCATGAACAGATTATTGTTCCCAATGCGTGTGATGCCGTCTTCCTTCTCAGCACCGCGATTTACTGTAACGCCCTCGCGAAAGCTGTTGTTGTCGCCAATCACGATTTCAGTATCAGAATCCTGCCAGCTGACATCCTGTGGATCGCCACCGATCACAGAATTTGGCCAGAACGAGTTGTTGCAGCCAATTGTCGTGCGGCCCGTGATCACGACGTGACTTCGCAGATGTGTGCCGTCGCCAATCGTCACATGCGGACCGACGACGCAGAACGGGCCGATGGTGACACCATCTCCAATTGTTGCGGCTGGATCAACCTGCGACATTGGAGAGATCTTTGTATTCATGGGATCATCCTGATCACTTAGTTTTGGAAGAAATCATTTCTTCAACGAACCAGCCCTTTTATCGGTCTGGCTACTTATGCCGCTCGCCGCACCAATGTTTCACATGCGTCGATCATCGACAATGTCTTTGCCATCACATGATTGAGTTTATGACCGCTTTTTCGAGCCACAACCCGACCAACGAACAATCGGCCACCTAATGCCAGGTCGCCAATACAATCCAGAATCTTGTGTCGAACTGGCTCGTCCGGCCAACGAAGTGTGTTATCGATGACGCAGCCGTCGGCGTCAAATACCACCAGATCACTGCCAGACAAATGTCGCCCAAATCCCATTTGTCGCAATGCGGCAACTTCATCTTCCAGCACAAATGTTCGAGCAGCCGCGATCTCCCGCAGGAATGCTTCCGGCGTGAGCTCTACCGAAAACGACTGCGAAGGAAGAATTGACTCAATGCCATAGTCAAGGCGATAGTCGGCAGTAGCGATGCCATCATAGGCGGGGATAATCTCAATCCATTGCTCGCCAGCCCGATCATTGACACCCTGTGAATGTTCGACCTTAAGCAAATTTCGTGCAGTAGATTGGGATACCAGTCCAGCGGCAAGAATAGCTTCACAAAATGGCATGCAGGAGCCATCGACAGCAGGCACTTC
>JANOZG010000732.1:0-17425 GCA_031429275.1 Planctomycetota bacterium | reverse complement strand
GGTTTGATCGAAGGCGTGCTGGATATCACAACGACAGAAGTCGCGGACGAAGTCGTCGGCGGGATTCTGACCGCAGGTCCGCAACGATTTGACATTATTCTGCGACGGCAGATTCCTTACCTGATGAGTCTTGGCGCGTTGGACATGGTGAACTTCGGAGCGAAAGAAACGGTGCCAGAGCGTTTTCGAAATCGCCAGCTGCACGTTCATAACGCAAATGTCACACTCATGCGAACGACGGTCGAAGAGAATCGTCAGATCGCCATGTGGATTGCAGCCAAGCTGAATCGGGCAACATCAGCTGTAACGCTTCTCATTCCCAATCGCGGCGTGTCTGCAATCGATGCTGACGGCCAGCCATTTCATGATCCTGCGGCAGATCTGGCATTGTTCGACGAACTGGACTCTCGTGTGGAACAGACGGCGTCTCGTCAAATCAAACGACTTCCGCTGCACATCAACGATCTGGAATTCGCCAATGCACTCGTGAGTGAATTTCAGCGACTCTGGTCGGGACGGCGAATCCAGCCGCCGCCGAGCACTCGATCA
Organism: Planctomycetota bacterium; assembly: GCA_031429275.1. Taxonomy (GTDB): domain Bacteria; phylum Planctomycetota; class Planctomycetia; order Planctomycetales; family Planctomycetaceae; genus SXXK01. The sequence goes on along the minus strand of JANOZG010000732.1, from coordinate 16,876 downwards.
CCGTCATAAAACACCGCCGCTTGCCCCGGCGCGACGCCAAAGATCGGCTGAGCGGGATAGACAGTCACTGTATTATCGTCGCCCGGTTCAATCACACACGGTTCCGAAGTCTGACGATATCGAACTTTTACGGTACACGTCATGCGTGATGTCGGCCGATCCGACAGCCAGTTGCAGTCCACAGCGCTGATGACGGAGGTTGCCAGATCTTCTCGATGGCCCAGCACAACCTGCCGAGACCCTGGACGGATTTCGACAACGAATCGTGGCTCACCGAACGCCAGCCCCAGCCCTTTACGCTGACCGACGGTGAAATGTTCATAGCCTTCATGCGATCCCAGAACATTTCCCTGCATATCAACGAATTCGCCTTCCGTACCTTCGTGACCACGGTAGCGTTTCAGGAAACCTGCGTAGTCCTGATCCGGCACGAAGCAGATTTCGTAGGAATCTTTTTTGTTGGCAACTCGCAGACCAGAATCCCCGGCAAGGCGTCGAATGTCGGGCTTTTGAAATGTACCAATCGGTAGCAACACGTTCGGCAACAGCTCGCGCCGGATGCCATACAGAACATACGACTGATCCTTATTGTCATCCAGCCCGCGATACAGTCCCCATTCATTCGTGGTTTCGTCCTGCAGAATGCGCGCATAATGGCCGGTTGCGATGTACTGCGCATCGACCTGTTGAGCGAACTCCCACAGGCGTCCGAACTTCAGCCAGTTGTTGCATTGGACACATGGATTCGGTGTGCGGCCCGCAAGATATTCGTCCGCGAAGTAATCTTTGATTTTCAGGAACGCATCCTGAAAATTCAGCGAATGAAATGGGATCCCCAAACGATCGGCAACACGTCGGGCATCTGCCGCGTCCTCTGAACTGCAGCAGCCCTGCCGATTCGATGCTGGATTCGCAATCGGCAGCAACCCTGTTGCAGGCACAGCGCAGGCGGATTCCGTTTCACCGGACCGCATAAACAGCCCGATGACTTCATAGCCCTGCTCATGCAGCAAAACTGCCGCAGCGGAACTGTCAACTCCGCCACTCATCGCCAAGACAACACGTTCGCCCACTGAGTTTTCCTATTTAATAACTGAACCCATTTTTCCGCACGTGCACAAATGGTTCAAACTGAGACGGATCTTTGTCATTGATCGCGTTCGTGATCGTCACCAAAAGAATTCGATGGTCGCCCGCATCCATTTGTCCGCAGACTGTGCCTTCCAGAGTTGCCATTGCTAAAGACAATGCCACCAGACCATTGTTCGCGGGAATCAGGTCAATGCCTTCAAATGCATTTGCCTCCGGATCAAAACCCTTACCGAAATGGCGAAACAAAGTGTTGTCGCCTTTTGGAACCTGATTCAGTGTCACCGGCGATCCGTCTTTCAGCCAATCGATCAGATAACGCGATTTGTTGATCGCGATTGTGACTTGAGGCGGTTCAAAGGAAGCCTGCTGCACCCAGCTCGTGAGCAATCCAGTCATGCGTCCGGTCCCGTCGCCTGCCACAAGGATAAACACTCCACTGGGAACTCGACCGAGGACTGGAGCGATGCGTGATTGAAGTTCTGGATTAGTCATTTTTGTTTTCTTGATCTAGGTCTTGTAGGACGGGTCTCCAGACCCGTCCGAATTTAATTCATGTCTGGACGGGATTGGAATCCCGTCCTACTTCAATCACAAACATTTCATCGCAGCCTCTGGCGAAACACCTTTCACGACTTCCACATGCCCAATCTGCGTCGGCAGCACAAAACGCAGCTCACGACCTTCGGTCTTTTTATCCAGCATCATGCATGCGACGATGTCATCATGTCGATCCCTCAATTCGGCAGGTACGGAAACAGGCAGTTTCAGTTCAGACAGTAGCTTCTTCTGACGCCGCGTGTCTTCAGCCGTAATCCGCCCCAGCGACTCCGCCAGCCGACTCGCACAGTTCATGCCGATGGAAACCGCTTCGCCGTGTAACAGGCCGCCGTATCCCGCCAATGCTTCAAATGCATGACCATACGTATGGCCATAGTTCAGGATTGCTCGCAGACCCGTCGTTTCGTATTCATCCTGGCTCACAACGTCTGCCTTCAGTTCGCAGCTGCGAGCGATCACATGACGCATCACGTCCGGATCGCGCGAATTCAAACCTGCAACGTTGTGTTCCAGATATGTGAAGAATCCCGCATCCAGAATGACGCCGTATTTGACGACCTCGGCCAATCCAGAACGATATTCGCGATCCGGCAGAGTATTCAGCGTGTCCAGATCGACGATAACACCAACTGGTTGATGAAACGCACCGATCAGATTCTTCCCTCGAGGATGATTAATTCCCGTCTTGCCGCCGACAGAACTGTCGACCATCGAGAGCAGCGTTGTCGGCACCTGCACGAATCGTAAACCGCGTGCATAGGTGGCGGCAACGAAGCCTGCCAGATCACCTGTCACGCCACCGCCTACTGCCATGACAATCGTTTTACGATCGGCTGTCATATCGACCAACTCATCGTACAGGGCCTGAGTCTGCTGATATGATTTCGAGTGCTCACCGGAGGGAACGATCGTTGATTGCACTTCGGCACCAGCGGCCAGCAAACTCTTTTCGACGGCACGGCCATGTTCCTTATAAACTGCGGCGTCTGCGATCAACAGAACTCGAAGTCCTTTCGCGGTGTCGATTTTAAGCCAGCCAGCCAGCAGAGAGCCAGCATGCTTGTTGCCCCCCTCGTTGATCACGATGTCGTAACTTCGCGAACCGAGATTCACGGAGACAATGCGGTCGAAAGTCGTTTGGTGTTTGGTCATGTCGTTGTAGGGGAAATTTCTTTCGTCGGACGGGTCTCCAGATCCGTCCTGACCGGTGTAAATCAGGACGGGACTGGAGTCCCGTCCTACGACGGTGTTTAATTCAGCGAAACCGTCGGCCGCCATCAGCCGCAGGGTTGAAAGCAATGAGTGTCGTCGGTCAGATACTCATCGCAACACATTCTGTCGCATTCGCGACGAAATTCCGGAAAGCAAATCTCATGTTGGCTAAGCGTATCATTCCTTGTCTCGACGTTCACGCGGGCCGAGTGGTCAAGGGCGTGAATTTTGTCAATCTCCAGGATGCCGGAGACCCCGTCGAGATTGCTAAACGCTATGAGCAGCAAGGGGCCGACGAACTCGTGTTTCTCGATATCACTGCCAGCCACGAGCAACGGGATATCATTCTGAACGTTGTCGCCCGCACTTCGGAAGTGATTTTTATGCCGCTCACGGTCGGCGGCGGAATTCGGACCGTGGAGGACATTCGCCGCTTGCTGAAGGCAGGATGCGACAAGGTGTCGATTAATTCCAGAGCCGTGACGAATCCGGAATTCGTCCGCGAGGCCGCTCTAAAATTTGGAAGTCAGTGCATTGTCGTCAACATCGACCCTAAACGCATTCAACGCGACGGCAAGGAATTCTGGGACGTCCACATCAACGGTGGCCGTGTTCCGACGGGACTGGAAGCCGTCGCATGGGCTCGCGAAGTCGAACGTCTAGGTGCTGGTGAAATTGTTCTCACGTGCATGGATGCCGACGGAACGAAAAACGGCTTCGATCTTGAGATCACTCGTGCCGTCGCTGATGCTGTTTCAATTCCCGTCGTCGCCAGCGGCGGAGCTGGATCTCCGGAGCACTTGTATCAAGCCGTCACGACCGGAGGTGCCAGCGCGGCACTCGCTGCGAGCATTTTTCATTACGGCACTTACACGATTGAAGAAACGAAACGCTACATGGCCGAACGCGGCGTGCCGGTGCGATTGTAACTTGCAGTAGTTTCAAATCCTCGGCGAGCGGCATGCGTCAGCTTGCCGGTACGTTGTGACTCTTTCGCGTTTGCGAGGTCCACGATCTGCATGCCACAATTCTGCGTCTGCTGGGTCAGGACCAGGAACGCCTGACCTTCCGATACAGTGGTCGAGACTTCCGTCTGACCGACGTTGAAGGCAAGCTGGTGCATGGTATTCTGGCCTGTTCCGAACTCTTGTGGTCGGAAATGGTCAAGGGGGCACGTGATGAATGTACCTTCATGGTGCCGCGAGAATTGTCACCGCATCGTCATAGGTGCGACGCTGCCATGCATCAGCCGTGCCTCTGTCATTCATGACTGGAAACGCATAGACAGGAACGATATCGACGTGCCATTGACCATTTGCTGCCGGATGCACATCGACTTCCAGATGACCGTAATGTTTGCCTCCGGATATCAGCTTCCCATCCTGCCAGGCTTCCGGGCAGTTTTCGTGTGCCAGGAACTGGCGATGCGGATTGTCGAATCCAACAGACGGACCACGAAGGCCATCGCCACCGATTCCGACATCGTAACAGTGAATTGAATGTGCTTTCTTCGTGCCATCAGTTCGAGTTTCATCGCCCGATACCAGTGACCGCTCGAGCATCTCGTCGTGGCCCGAGAAAATCACATCCACGCCGTATTTCATGAACAGCGGAAGCAGCACTCGCATAGGAATGCCAGCCTGTCCGGAAAATCCTTCTGAGCCAAACGGAATGCTGTGTGGGCCTGAGCCGAACATCGTGTGATGAAACTGCACGAACGTAAATCGGCTTTTCTGTTGAGCGTCAGCCAATTGAACTTCCAGCCATTTGTATTGTTCCGAACCGGGATTGAAGTCAGGTGCGTTGCTGCCTTCCAGGTTGTGATTGGTGTCTGCCGCCGATTTATGCGGCTCACCATCGCTGGAATCAAGCGTGATCAATGTGATAGGTCCGTAGTCAATTCGGTAGTACCGTCCTTTGTGTTTTGGATTCGTGGCACCGTTGTCGGGCACAACGAAATAAGTCAGATACTTGTCAGTTGAGAAATTCGAAGCTTCGGTTGAATAGCCGCCGCCTGGCCCGGCTGAGTTTTCGTGGTTGCCGAGGGATGGCAGAATCGGAATGTTGCTCGCAAGTGAGCCGTAGGCCCCCGCATTATGCTTCCAGAACTCATCCCAGTCGCGCTGCTCGCCCCCTGCTTCGACCAGATCGCCCGCAAGCAGGATCAGATCGGGATTTCGTTCTTCAATAAGCTTGCAGTTGGCGAGGTATCCAGCCGTTTGATCGACAAGGTAAGTGGTAATTCCATCTGGCCGATTACTGCCTGTGGAAACTGGCCATGCAACGGGCGCGCTAGTTGAAGACTCTGGTTCGGTTTCGGAGTCTGCATACACCATTATTTTGATTGGCGTATTTCGGTCTCCAGCAGTTTGAAAAGATCCCATCGCCGTATCGTTGCTTTGAGTCACTTTGTACTGATACGTTTTACCAGGACTCAAATCGTTCAAGACAACTGTGTGGCGAAACGGAGTCGTAGGATACGGGCCGCCCGGTTCTTCCTTGAACGGGTTGTGCTCAAGTGCTCCAGCCGCTTCCGGCGAAGTCTTGACGCTGGCAATCAGAGCGTTGTCTGAACCGCCGGTTGGATCACCAGAGAACACTTCCAGTTTTCCATCTGTGGCCGAATCGCTGAACCAGCGGATGGTCATGGAATTCGCTGAAGGATTCTGCAGATACGGATACACGCGAAAATCGTTCGCTGATACCCGGCTTGCAGCAATAGGAGACAGCAACAAAAAGAGCAGCGAGCGAAATCGATTCAAATGCATGTGGGCGTGCTCAAAGTAAAAGAAGCTCGCCAGTGGTGATTCTGGCGAGCAATCTGTGATGCAAAACGTCTATAGAGATGTCGACTGAAACTACTTTGAGTCCATCGGGAAGTTCAGTTCGTTGGACCCCGCCTTCACCTCGACAGAAAATCCTTCCTCCATATATTTGGCAGGCACAGTTACTGGTGGTTCCACACCGGGAGACCAATCAAAGGTCACCTTCGCAGGACCAATTTTGCAACCGCTGTATCCATCCAGATAGACCAGTTTATAACTGCCATCACTTTCGGTTACACCGCCTGCCGGTCGACCCATTTCGGGTGTAAACAGGATATTAATTCCTGCGACCGGCTCGCCGTCCATCGTCACTTTTCCAGAAACGTCCCCGAGTTCGGGCATATCACTACTACCGCCACAGCCTGCGAATGAAGCAGTAACGAACAGTGCGATCAACAAACGGAACGATTCGGGTTTTACAAAATTCAACATAATGACTCTCTTTCATCTTTGCTTCAGAATTCACCAACGACTTGACCGTCGTCACGAACAAGAAGACGTGCCAGCGTCGAAGAAGCATGCAGCGTCATATCGGTCAGTGCCGCATTATCGGTCCTCTTGTAGTCGATGTTTTCGCTGATAAATCTTACAGATCCGTCACACAGCACGAACTGAGCACCCCCAGTGTGACCACTGCTGAAGCCACGCGTTTGATGGATCAGATTATTGGCGGTCCAATTGATGCCATCGTAGCCTTGACCGAGACACGCTAAGGCCGCAGACTTGACATTGGCACTTCCTGATGGATTATTGATCGATGCACTAAACCCGTAGACGGTCGCCGCTCCGACGTTGACTTGAGCATACTTCCAGGCTCTTTCCCCAATAAGAATTGTGTTGCTCGTCCCGTCAGTGATATCGCGGAAGTTGATTTTTGAGTTTCGGAAACCTACCCCCAGTGGACCAACAGCTGATGCAGCCCGATTGGTCGGATTCGCAGCCGGAGTGGTGCTAACGCCGGTGCCAGCAACCATAACATAGTTTGAAGTGGCGATTGGCACTGGTCCTGTACCGTTTGAAATGTTCATATTGTACCAATTGTCGGCACCAAACCCCGACGCGTTGACGAAGTTGTTCAACACTGGGCCGGTGTCGGTCGGGCAACGGAATGCTGGCTGTGCAGTCTGAAGAATCTTCAGAGTGTTGACGTTAGCGGCATTCACCTGCAATGGCACATTTCCGACGTTCAAGCTCTGGAAGGCGTTACTCTGCTCCAGTTGCGGTAGAATTAGCGAACCCCATGAATACACGCCCACCTCGGACGTTGCATTTCCATTGGCCGCCAACGTTATGTAGCCGGGAGGAAATGTATTGTAAATGTCATGGTAGTTGTGAAATGCCAGACCTAGCTGCTTCAGATTATTCTTGCACTGGGTTCGCCGGGCCGCTTCACGCGCCTGCTGCACGGCAGGAAGCAACAGGGCAATCAGGATTGCGATGATGGCAATCACAACTAGAAGTTCAATCAGGGTAAATCCACGCTTTAAGCGTGGGGATCGATCGACAACCATTTTCATTACCTTTCCCAAAATTTTAGAGGACACTTTCGCGAACAAAGAACAACAAACAAAAAGAGGCATCATCATGCAGATACCTCATTTTTTATGAACACTTGTGGTTGGCATGAAACTTTCCCGCCAAACAACTTTGATGCAAGATGTCCTTAAGAGCCACGGAAGTGATCTTACTGAACAAATTGACAGATTAGTATTATGAATATCGGGAGTTCGTCCAATTGTCGAGGAGTCATTATGAATATTACGCAATTACGCTTCGAGCATTCGCATGTCTGCACGAAATCCGCAACAAGCTGTGCGTCTGTTGATACCGCCAGATATTGAGAGCACTTTTTGCGCCAACCGATCAGAATTATGTGTGCCCGACAGAATTTTGCGTGACGGGCTCTTGCTATGTTGAGCTTTTGCCAAAAGCTCGTCTCGAAACCAACTGTCTATTGCTAAGAAATGACGAGTCGGCCAATTTGTGTCCTATGATCTTGAATGGCTCTTCCGGAGCAGCGCACCTTCAACTGCAATCTCCACATTTGATGGAGTGTGGGGCTGTCATGCTGCAAAATCCGACAGCCCATAATGTTCGAAACGCCACCCTGGTCTGCAACTTCGAGTCATAGACTGTGAGCTCCCAATGCATTGCTCTCTGAGTGTTCATGCACTGAGTAAACACCAGCTCGTTGAGCGTATTCAGGCTTACTCAGGCTTAAACCAAAATCCGCTGGCACCCACTGTTGTGAGCGGATAAACTCCGCATTCTCCCGCTGCGACAATTATTCCCAAGTCAATTTCACCGGATTGGATCCAATGTTTTCGACACTCCTGAGACACGGTAGCTCTGGCCAATCCATGTTCTGTCATGCGATGTCGGTGTTAGCTTCGGTCTGTCTGGTCGGCATCGCGTCGCAAACGCTGGCACAGGATGCTGCAAAACCCGACTCCACCATCGCTCGTGATTTATTTCAGTTTCCACCGGAAACGCCTGAGAAGATGCTTGAGGCCGCATTACTGACGCGCAAGCTTGATCGGCAGGATGACGCCCGCAAATTCTTGCGAAAAATACTCGATCTGCAACTTGGTGAGACAGAACTTAGAGCATTGCGACAACGCCTGGGGGTCGGCCCATTTCTTGAACTCAGCGCTGACCAGAAAATGCAACCGGAGGCTCGAGATCTGTTGGTTGCCGTCAATGCAGCCTCCAAACCCCAGGCACTTTCAGTTGGACAACTCCAGGAATTGATTCAGACTCTGGCATCGCCCGGTGAAGACGCAACCAATGCGGTTGAAGCCATCGTAGCAAACGGAGACGGTTCAGCCGCAGCGTTATTGGCCGCTGATCCTGCGACACCTTCCGGGAAAGTCGCCGAGCAAGTTCTGAAAACTCACGCGCGTGAAATGCGTCACGGCCTGATGACAGAATTAAGTCTCGCAGATGCCGCAGGGCGTCGTCGAATTGTGCAGCTACTGGCCGGTACCGCTGATCCGGAACTTGCCGTAAATCTACTCCGATGGCAATTCGATCCTGCTAGTGACGCGGCCAGTCGAGAAGCAGCCGCGATTGCCGTAGAGCGATTGTCAGGAGGCAGCCTCAAGGTATCGACACCTCAAGAGGCCAGCGAACTGCTGACTCAGCGCAGTGAGACGCTGCTAAAATCCGCAGCAGAGCGATTTGCTCAGTTTCGCGACCCAACTGTCATCAACGAATTGAAGCCGCGAGATCGTCGATTGGAATTGCTGAACAACGCGACGGCCGATCTTGCAGATGCGGTCGCACTTGATCCTGCTAATACTCAGGCCCCAACCCTGTTGCTGGTGGCGAAGTCGGCAGTCACAGATCCGGCGTTAGCGGTAGCGGCTTCTGCGGCGGCAAACCAGGATGTCTCCGTGCTGGCTGCGGCTCTTCATGCTGCGGTTGAGATCGGTGACGCAACTGCCGGAATTGAAATCCTGCGTGGTATGAAATCGACTGATCCTTCAGCGGTCTCACCTGAAGCCCTTGACGCAACCGGCAGCGCATTAAAATTGGCAATCAACTCCCCTGACCCGCGAATTCGTTTCCTTGCCGCTGATGTCGCAACCAATATCTTTCATATCGATATCAGTGTTCCCGCTATGGATCGCACATTCAAATCAATTCGCGGTGGCAGCCTTAAGCCGGAAGCTGTCGTCGTGGATTCCAACGATCGTTCGCTGCGGGATCTGGATGTGGCCCTGGAAAACGCGGGCTTCACAGTCGCGTTGAGTCAGACAGGTCAGGATGGATTCGATGCGGCAGTGTTGCAGATGAGTCCCGAGCTGATTCTGGTGGATGCGGAATCCGCCGGCTGGCCTTTGGCGACGACTTTGGCAAATTTCAGAGCCGACATACGGACTCGAAATACACCGATCGTGGTCATCGGACCGGTACGATTTGCCAGACGCGTTGAACGACTCAGCGAGATTCATCCAGGAATATGGTTTCTGGAGGAACCGGTTGGTATCGACACTCTGGCGCTACGGCTTAACGCGCTCTTGTTGCCGCCGCATTTACTCTCGCCCGAAGATCGCGCAGCATTAAAAGAGATGGCAGGCCCAAAATAAACGCTGCCCGGCTGCCCGGCTAAGAGACTGTAACTCGACTCTACACAGTCGAGAATTTCCAACGACTGCTCGACTCTGGAGAGTGGAGTTACGGTGAAGTTTGATTCGATCACCGATCCCGGCCATCCCAGCCTCATTACTCTTCCAGTTTCCCCCCTGCGAAGTTCCTCGATTCTGGCCCATTCTTCAGCATTTTTGGGAGGCTGCGACCGCATTCTCTGTCAGCGATTGGCGCTAACAGCACGCGACGCTAGATTGACGGTTCGTAGTTACCTGTCACAAGTCTCAAACAGTATGGCAATTCCATGATTAAGCTCGGTATTAACGGATTTGGGCGCATTGGACGAATGGTGTTCCGTGCAGCGATTCAGAATTTTTCAAACGATATCGAAGTTGTAGGCATCAACGACCTGCTTGAACCAGACTATCTGGCCTATATGCTGAAGTTCGACTCCGTACATGGCCGTTTCAAAGGCGATGTTTCTGTAGAAGGTACGAACCTGATCGTCAACGGCAAGAAGATTCGTCTGACGGCAGTTAAGGATCCATCAACTTTGAAATGGGACGAAGTTGGCGCGGACGTCGTTGTTGAATCAACTGGCCTGTTTCTTGACGAAGCAACCGCCAAGGCACACCTGGCTGCTGGTGCAAAGAAAGTCATCATGTCAGCTCCGTCAAAAGACGACACTCCGATGTTCGTTTATGGCGTGAACCACACAAGCTATGCTGGTCAGGCAATTATCTCCAACGCCAGCTGCACAACAAACTGTCTGGCTCCACTGGCCAAGGTCATCAATGACTCGTTCGGCATCAAGCGAGGCTTGATGACCACCGTGCATGCTGCCACCGCAACTCAGAAGACGGTTGACGGACCAAGCACCAAGGATTGGCGTGGCGGACGCGGGATTCTGGAGAACATCATTCCTTCTTCAACAGGTGCCGCCAAGGCCGTTGGCAAGGTGATTCCAGAACTGAACAAGAAGCTGACCGGCATGGCCTTCCGAGTTCCAACGTCAGACGTGTCAGTTGTGGACTTGACTGTTGAGCTGAACAAATCAGCCACCTACGAAGAAATCTGTGCGGCCGTGAAAGCTGCTGCAGATGGCCCAATGAAGGGCGTTCTGGCTTATACAACAGAAAAGGTTGTCTCAACCGATTTCGTTGGCGAAGTCTGCACAAGCGTGTTCGACTCCGAAGCCGGTATCGCACTCGATGGCACGTTCGTGAAGCTCGTCGCATGGTACGACAACGAGTGGGGCTACTCGAACAAGGTCCTGGAAATGGCTCGCGTCATCGCGAAGTAGTTTTCGCTGGTGATCCGAGAACGATGAATTCAACAGCCCTGTGGTGAAAGCTACAGGGCTGTTCAGCAATACGGACTTGGCGTTGCGTCGGGGAGTGTTTCAGTGGTGGATTTAGGTGGGACCAAATACCAATGGCACGAACAGAAAAAGTTTACACGGTTTTTGTCGCATCACCCGGTGATGTATCTCCAGAAAGAGACCGCCTTGAACAGGTGATTAGGGAATTGAACGTCACATGGTCAAAAGAACTTGGATTGCGGCTTGATCTATTGCGATGGGAGACGAATGCCTTTCCGGCGTTCGGCACTGACGCACAAGACGTAATCAATGAACAAGTGGGCGACGAATATGACCTATTCATTGGTATAATGTGGTGTCGTTTTGGAACACCAACGGAGCGCGCGGCTTCAGGTACACTAGAAGAATTTCGCCGAGCAAAGCAGCGTTTTGATGCGGTAGCCGACGACCTTCAACTCATGATCTATTTTAAGGACGAGCCGGTCCCGCCAAGCACGCTTGATGTTGTACAATTACAACAAGTGAATGATTTTCGAAAGTTGCTGGGCACTGAAGGAGCACTCTACTGGAGATTCACAACTACGGACTCCTTTGAATCATACATTCGGATGCACCTTTCGTTGGTAATTCAAAAATGGAAAAAAAAGAACAACTCGGCGATGCTGCGACCTATGTCTGGCGTTCTCGCCGCGGAAGAACCGTCAATCATTGAATCGGCAAGTGTTCCTGATGACGAACCCGTTGGTTTTCTTGATCTTGTTCTAATGATGGAAGACAGCTCCGAATCTCTCGGACTTGTAACGGAACGGATTGCGGAAGCAACGATCGAACTTGGCGAAAGGTTTAATGGACGTACGGCAGAGATGAATGAAATTGCGAAGATGCCTGCCGGAACACGGAACGCAAAAGTTGCAAAGCGTCTTGTGGATCGTGCTGCGAACGACATGGATACGTATGTATTGCGAATGAATGCTGAGTTGCCAATGTTTCGCTGTACGTTGACGAAATGTGTGAAGGTCCTGACGAAGATCGTATCTTTCGCTGGCAGCCATCCAGACCCATCGGAAATTGCCAAAAGTGCTCCTGATGCATTGGCCGCAGTTCAAATGATTAAGATGGCGTTACAAACCTCATCTTCGCAGATGCGAGGATTCCGAGAGGCGGTGATCCGATTGCCACGAATGACCGCCACAATCAATCGAGCCAAATTCTCGCTGGGTTCGGTTTTGACAGAGTTGGTCACGGAAATGGAGAACGCCGTGGGGTTGCTAGCAGAGGCTGAAAAAGGGCTTGAAATCGTGTTGAATATTGCAAGGGAGCAAATGGTTGGGGACACTCCGAGTATTCTCAGAACTGAATCACTGCCATGATTGTGATACCGCGGTGGTAGATTGCCATGTGGAACTAACGAAGTTTCTGTCATGAAATCCAGTTTTGGGTTTCCCGCCAGATACGATTGACTTTGAACCGTCACTGTGGTTGCAGGTGCAGTGCAACGGTGGACTTTACAGAAACAGAGGCTCAGAATGACATCAATTCATGGCATTATTCATGGCAGGACTATCGAACTTGCTGAAGACCCGGGGATTGCGGATGGTCAGCAGGTGCAGGTTGAGCTGCGGGCTCTTTCTGCGACGAGCAAATGGGGCGAAGGAATTCTTCGATCCGCTGGCGGCTGGTGTGATCATCCCGAACTGGATGAAGTCATGCAGGCCATTCAAGAGCAACGGCAGCAAGAACGTCGATCTCAGGCTGATGCGACATGAGCTTTGTGCTAGATACCAACATTTGTTCTGCTCACTTTCGCAGACCGGGTGGTTTGGCGCATCGATTCATTCAGTACGGCGGCGGGTTGTTCGTGCCGTCTGTTGTTGTCGCAGAGCTGTACGCCGGAGCGTATCATGTTGCAAACCCAGCGACTCTTCTTTACAGAATTGCGGATCTACTGACGGATGTCACGGTTTTGGATTTTGATCTCGCGTGTGCTGCAAGATTTGGCGAGATCCGAGGTAGACTTCTTCAGAGAGGACTTGCAATTCCCTCTGTTGACCTCATGATCGCCTCGGTCGCCCTCGTGCATGACTGTACGTTGGTGACCCACAACACTAAGGACTTCCAAAACGTCCCGGGGCTGAGGCTTGAAAACTGGCTCAGTGACTGAACCGAATAAGGGGACTTGGGTCGAGCCGCTGACGACATGGTTCAGGAGATCGCCATTACCCCGCTAAACTCGCGGGCTCTCATCGGTTGACGCGAGCAGTTTGCGTAGCCGTCGTGCAACTATTCGGCGAATTTGTACAATGCTTCATCGGTTCTCACGAACATTGCGCCGTTGGAGAATGCGGGCGTGGCGAAGGTGCGGCCGGGGAGAGTGTTTTTGCCGAGGATCGCAAACTCCTTGCCGAGCTCGACCCAGGTCGCTTCGCCGGATTCGGTGAGGAAAAGAACTCGGCCGTTTGCAAACACTGGTGAAGCGGAGAAGTTGCCTCCAAGGCGTTCCATCCCGTGATGTTCGCCGGTCCTGGCATCTACGCAGGACGCGATGCCGATGTCGGAAACAAAATACAACTCATCACCCACCAACAGCGGTGACGGAGTACTTGGGGCACCGCGGCCGATTCGCCAGACAACGTGCGAATCGGTGACATCCCCGGAACCGCCAAGTTTCACTGCCAGGAGTTCCGGATTGTCGTAGTCGTGATTGTAGAAAACCATGCCGTGGCCGATGGCCGGTTGAGGCACCACCGACCAGCCAGGTGCCAGCACCTTGCAGAGCTCCGCGCCTGTCTCCGGATCATATACCGCCAGATGGTTCGGGCCCGGGGCAAGCAACTGAGCCTTGCCGTCGACGATCGTCACTGCGGCCGTGCCAAACGAATGGCTGATCTTTGCGGGAACAGAACGAGGAGTCTTCCATGCCAGCTTTCCGGTCTTCGCATCGATGGCCGCAAAGAACGGATTTGAAGTTCCGTCACATGCGACAAACAACTTGCCATTGTAAAGGATAGGCGAACCACCGCTTCCATGCAGAGGTGTATACTGCAAGTCAGAATTTGACCACTGCACGGTTCCATCGGCTGCGGCCAGACTGATCATGCCGAGTGCCCCGAAGTGTACGAACACAGTACCTTCGTGAACGATGGGAGTTGGACTGGCGTGGCTGTTCTTTGCATGAATGGCTGGCGTTTCTTCAAGAGCGCGGACTTCCTTCTCCCACAAGGTTTTGCCGGTCGCCGCATCTAGTGCGAGGACTTGCAATGACAAACCTTCGCCCTGCGAAACAGCAGTCGTCAAAAAGACCTTTCCGTCAGCGATCGATGGCGACGACCAGCCCAGACCAGGGAACGCAACCTTCCATGCTACGTTCATTGTGTCCGACCATTCCATCGGAGTCGATTTTTCGGCCGAGTGTCCGTCAGCATTCGGACCGCGAAACTGTGGCCAGTCACCAAAACAAAGTGTGCAAAGAACAGCGAGCACGAAGTGCATAGACAGGAGACCTCAAACGTCGGATAAGCAGATTGGTTAACAAACGCGAGTGGGTTTTGTACCAGCGGTTCCTGTCATGATGCCAATTCAGGGAGCGTCGTGCAAGCATAGATTGATAATGATCTACTGTCACTATCTCTCTTCAGAGCATGTGATCGGAGCGCGGCATTTGGGGCCACCGAATTTCACGGTGGCTCCGATGATGAGGGAGTCTACCGAACTGGTACTTGTGATCGATGTGCCGGGGATAGCTCCGACCGGCAATACGATCGGTCCGGTCGTTGAATTCTGAAAACCATGTGAATATGCAACAGACAATGATAATGCGCTTGTGACCTGATACGACAGACCGGCACTGAGGATGTGTTGAATGATCAGGGGCGATGCCACATTTGCGGCCGTCTGACCTTCTGAGATTGGGTTTTCATTCCAGCTGTAGCCAAGTCGCAAAGACGTTGCATCAGTGACCTGATACTGAGCTCCCAGCGCGACGGCAAAAATACTCTGGAAGCCAACTCCATTCAGAGCTCCGGTAGGGGAGTAGCCTGAATCACCGAACCCGTCGGCATTCGCGAAGTCCAGATATCGCAAATCGGCTGCCAGCAAAACGCGATCGATACCTGTGTAGGATGTCCCAATCGACGTGATCGATGGCAAATCGAGATCGAACGCTGCAGCACCAGGCTGGCCGAGTTCGTTGGTCGTGTTGAAGTCATAAGACTGGAACCATTGCGGACTCTTGTATGACGCACCAAGGCTCCAGAAGTCATCTACTCGGTAAAAAGTTCCCAAAGCAAATCCGGCACCCCACGCCTGGCCAGAGTGCGTTCCTGCGGGATATGTAAAAAATGTATCGCCGTTGGCATCGTTCGGCGCGGACACCACTGATGGATCCAGCTGCAGACTGCCTATGTCCAGCAATGGGCTGAATGAAACAGAAAACTGATCAGTGACGTCATAAACTAAAGCCGGTGCGATTTGCACAACCTGGTATTGCGAGAAAATCGGACCAAAACCAAGGCCGTTCGGAGCCGGTGGTGTGAGCACTGGATTTGTGGCACTGCCCGGATAGTTCAGTCCAAAACCTGCGACTCCAAACACACCAAAGCCATAGGTCATGGCAGACCCTTCAGGACGATGCGAAAGAGCGATCGTGGGGAGTGCAAAGACGCTGTCATCCGAACGTGTTTGACCACTTAGATCAATTGGTGGCACTCCCGGTCCGAAAGTGTTCGCTGGGACACTCGACGAAAGCGTCGAATGTGGAAACAGCAGTTCAGCACCTACGTCAATTTGCGAACCGTCCAGACCGGATAAAGTGGCGGCATTCCACAACAATGCTCCACCCGCCGAAACCGGTGCCGCTGTGGCAGCTCCGCCCATTGATCGATTGACCGGGCCGGCGCCGGCAATCACGGGTCCATGCTGAGCGAAAGCTGTTGACCCGGTGATTCCGCATATGAACGCGACCACAATCAACATTCTGGAGGAATTGAGAATCGTAACTCTGCTGGCTTTCGTCATCCGTACTTCCTTGTGTAAGTATTGCAAGGTCCTTTCGGAATGTATCGCCCGCAGCGAACTTGAACATTGAAATGGTTAGACGCAAATGTTCACTAACCGCCTGTACAATCCAATGGATTCATCAAACTTTGCCTAACCATACCGGGCAGGTCGATCAGGGTGTGGGCAAACTCCCGTATTTCGGCCCTCAAATGGGGGCAACGTGGCGGCTTTTCGGCAGAAAGCGTTAGACGTCAATCCGCAAATTGACCACATGGGGAACGCGAAAATCCCAGGAGCCAAGTTCCTCTTTCGCTGTTCGTGCCCGGTGCTACGAAAAATCAGCTGGCAATTGCCTGAGGCGGCTGATTCAGGATTTTTGCCACGACGGAACCTGGTTGTCCATCCAGCAAACTGCTGATACCAGTCGGGCGGACGATAGAAAGCTGCTCGGGACTCAAACCGAACAGATACATTAATGTGGCATGATAGTCGAAGTGATTGACGATATCGGTGACAGCTTTGTGGCCTAGTTCATCTGTTTCGCCATGAATGCAGCCGCCTTTAAATCCGCCGCCTGCCAGCCACATACTGAAGCCGTAAGTATTGTGGTCCCGACCAATGTTCTGTTCATTTTGAATCACTGGCAAACGCCCCATTTCGCCGCCCCAGTGAACAACGGTTGAGTCCAGCATTCCCCGCTGCTTGAGATCCTTCACAAGAGCGGCAGCAGGTTGATCAGTGCGACCGCAGACGGCAGGCAAGGCACTCATGATACCACCGT
>JANOZG010000731.1:0-1850 GCA_031429275.1 Planctomycetota bacterium | reverse complement strand
CGGTGCTGCAGAAACCATGCGGTTGGTCGATCCCACTGCTCCGTTGTTGAAGGCGGAGCCGGGAGACATTTCGTTTGTGGAATCCATCAGTGTTCTAGATTGCGAACCGGCATCGCTGGGGCACAACGACACAATCGTGTTCTATAGTGACACCAAGGATTTTCACTACGAACGTCCAAACGTCCCGGTGGATCTTCGAAGCGGCATTGTTTGTTCGCCGAATAATTTCGACTATTCGCAACCGCTCGAAGACGGCCGAATACGCATCACAGCTTTGGCAGATCCGCACTATTGGATGAATCTTCCGGAAGACGAATACCTGGCCGCGAAAGACCTGTGGAACTCACGCATCATCGAGAGCTCACTCAAGCATCTTCCGGATTTTCGTTCGCACGTCATCGATACCGACGTCTTCACACCACGCACGATTCGCCGATTCACTGGACATCTCAATGGCTGTGTTTACGGCGCTCCGCAGAAGTTTGTCAACGGGCAGACATCGTTGCCGAATCTTTTTCTCTGCGGCACAGATCAGGGATTCCTCGGCATTGTTGGTGCGATGCTGAGCGGCATCACAATTGCCAATCGCTATTTGTTGAAGTAAATCATGAAGTCCAACAAAGTCCTGATCATCGTCGGCGATGCTACTGAAACGCTCGACACCATGTATCCGTACTATCGACTCATCGAAGCCGGATTCCAGCCCGTCGTGGCAGCACCAGAGAAGCGGCGTTATCAGATGGTCCTGCATGAAGTGAAACCCGGCTGGACAATCACCAAGGAATGGGAAGGCTATTCCATTGATGCCGACATAGCGTTCAAGGACATTCGTGAAGAAGAATATGCAGGTATCTTTTTCTCTGGCGGCCGAGCACCCGAGTACATTCGGTACGACGCAGACCTCGTACGAGCGACGAAACATTTCTTCGCAGTCAATAAGCCCGTGGCCAGCGTCTGCCATGGAGTTGAAATCCCCGCCTACGCGGACTGCGTCAAAGGTCGTCGCATGGCCACCGTCGCGAAGTGTCGTTTCGACCTGGAAATCTGCGGCGGCATCTACGTGAATGAACCCTGCGTCATCGACGGCAATCTTGTCAGCGGTCGCACATTTCATGACAACGGGCTTTACGTCGCACCCTGGATCAAGTTGCTGGAAGCCGCGCGGGATGCGAGCTGATCAATCTCTGAATGCCCTTCGCCAGTGACGCCATCACGAGGTTCACGGCGTTTTAATATTGGGCAGAAGAGCAAAAGCAAAAATCCACAGCCGAGGGATCGAAGATTTCTTCGCATCGGCTGTGGATTTGATTTTCCGAAAAACTTGCAGGCTGACTTCACAACGACCGGGTTTTCGGGTCATGAAATCTTGCGGCCGCGATAACTATCAATACTGACTCGCAAATCGCAGGGGGTCTTTTGAAAACAGTGTCATCGTTTCGCGGGAGCGGAAAAGATATAGCCTGTCTCGGTACCAGAGAGCGTAATCCAGTTGCCCAGCCTGCTCTTCCCCACTGTTGACAAGCACAACCACATCACTGCCACCGGCTGCCGGAGCGTAGCGTGATGGTTCAGCATCGAACGCGGCTTTAGATTCGGCAGAAGAAAACGAATACGTTTGCAGGCCGAACGTCGATGTGAATTTTTCATCTGTCTCCACAAGTTCTCTGCGTTCACGCAAAGCAACTGGACAAAAACCTTTGAATCCTGTCTGTCCCGCACGAGACTGGATCAGGCGTTTCTGTTGCTTCCTGCGTTCGTGTTCCGACGTCTGTCGGAGTTGTTCGGTCTCAGCCTCACTCAAGGCAGCAGGTACATCTGGACTCGCCTGCAGCTGAGCTCGGCCAGCTGCG
>JANOZG010000730.1:0-3108 GCA_031429275.1 Planctomycetota bacterium | reverse complement strand
TCTTGTTCCGCTGCGGAGTTTCACGAAAGAAGACGGAAGCGACGAGCGTCCTTGGAGATTTCTTTAACGGCATCGGTGTGACTGACGACTATGCGGCGTACAAAAATCTGTTCAGCGAACATCAGTTGTGCTGGGCTCATTATTCGAACTTGAGCTGGAAGCAATCCGAGCAAAAAGAGGTCCGCCAACTCAGCCCGAACCCGCTTGAACCCTATGTCCTGCTCTCCTACGGTCCCGCAAACACCGTAAAAGACAGCCTCACGGAAAATGAGCGGCTACCTTGAATCGACTGCTCCGCTGTCAATGATCACTGCGTTCGATGAATTTGATCAGCACCTGCAAGTCCTGCTGGACCAATCGAAACATTGAAATCGCGGTGGCAAAACCTATTGTGCCGCCAGCGGCCAGAGTGATCAGTGCGAAACGGCGACCTTGTTCACTCAACAATGCCAAAATAAAAACTGACAGCATTGGAACTGAGGCGGCTAGGACCAGATGAACCCACAAATTGCGAGCCAATTGTCTCAATGCAGGCAGTTCTGCTTTCGACATCGAATCCCACTGTACAAGAGTTGGATACATGGCCCGCACTGCAATCAGCGACACACCGAAAAATGGATATGCGGCGGCGATCAGTCCGCATAGTGTCAAAGACACAACGAAGTGTGCATAGATTGACGCTGGTACGCCGCCCTCGAACACATGCAGCAAAACTGGATACGCGGGGGCGGCAATGAACCACAGAGTCAGCCCAACTTTGACCGCCATGTTACCCAACTGCAGACATTGATGGCGTCTCTGCTGAAGCTCTGCCACGCTTAGCTTGACCTGTTCATCCTGGCGTGTCGCGCGAGTGACGGACCTGGTTAAAATGGCAGCACTAAGAATTCCGGTTGGGAACGCAATCATGTTGATGATCGACATGATGCGAATGAACGTGGGTCTGGCGTCCGGCAGAGACGCTTGAATTTCGCCGAAGTTGTACATGAAGTTAAAAAATGCACCCACAAGGTTCGGAACGACAGTGACGGTGTTGATCGTGAGCAGCGGCCAACGGCGAACAAACAGTTTCCAGGCAGACACGTCATCGCATAGCAGTTTACGTGCTTCCGGCTGCTGGCAAAGATCCAGTGCACTTGCGAGAGCAGTGCCGGTCGGAAATCGCATGTCAGGATAGGCGGCGAGGCATTTTTTAAAAACATTGCCGAGGCCGTTGTCGCCTGAAATGCAAATGGTCTGCAGGTACGCATCCAGCAGACCAGAGCGGCGACTTTCAACCATCGTTTCAAGACGCTGAAGTCGTGGCACATGATGACCGCCATCATCAAATGGACGACGTCCTGTGAGTAATTCGCACAGGACAATCCCCAATGAAAACAAATCACTCCTGCCATCCATTTCGGATGCGGTCATTTTGTGCCTGGGGTTACAGATCTCGAGATGTTCAGGCGACATGTAAGCCAGGCTTCCGCCCAGACTGTCGTCGGCTGAAACTCCTTCCAGTGTTGCACCAAAACTAATATTGAAGTCCGCCAGTTTTGGGACGCCT
This sequence comes from Planctomycetota bacterium, assembly GCA_031429275.1. Taxonomy (GTDB): domain Bacteria; phylum Planctomycetota; class Planctomycetia; order Planctomycetales; family Planctomycetaceae; genus SXXK01. Next base: position 1,559 of record JANOZG010000730.1, on the reverse strand, counting down.
TCGGCTGTGATCAAGACATTCGCGGGCTTGATATCTCGATGCAGTACCTTTGCCCGGTGTGCATAGTCAAGAGCCCGCGCGAGCTGATTACCGATCCAGCAGACCAGTTGAGACCATGACATGTCAGAGATCTGACGACGAATGGCAGATTCCGTTGGACGAGATTCTCCGTGATTATCGAGTTCTGCATCAATGGCTTTTAAAAAGCTGCGGCCGTTCCACTCGCGGAGCGGAACAGATTTCATCCGATGGATGACGTCTGCCAGCGTACCGCCGGCAGCATACTGCATGTACAAAAGACGCAGCGCACGTTGTGGCAAAAGTCGCTGGTCGTAGACGCGAATGATGTTGTCATGATCCAGCTGAGCAAGTGTCTGCGCTTCGGTACCTTTGTCTGCCGATACCTTGAGCGCTACTAACCGCTGCATGGATTTCTGTCGCGCCAGAAAAACGGTTGCGAACGCGCCGCGCCCCAGTCGCAGCAGCAAATCAAAATCATCAATGGTTTCGCCTGGAGACAGGTCTATGATCGCCGCTGGAGAATCGTTCGACAGAAACGTTGATCGCAATGCCGGGTCAAGTCGAAAGAGGCCGTCAAGCTCTCGAGCGAGTGCGGGAAAGCGTTTGAAGAATTCCGTCGGGGAAACATGGTCGCCAGCCGTCTTTCGAATGTGGTATTCCTCGAAGACAAGATCCACAGTGACAACAGACTCCAGTTCTGGAATATCGATGGAATAGTCTTCGATCAGTTTTCGCAATCCGCGCTGCCAGCGTTGTTCAAGATCCAGTTTGATGAGTTCGGGAATCAACTCCTTGCGAATCCTGCTGTCGGCATCTGGCAAATAGTCAGAAATCGATGGCGGATAGGGCGATGTTTCCCATGCAGCCGCAAGCGCCTCCAGCGTGTGGGTCAGTTTTGACCAGTCTTCCTCTGTGATTTGCGATGAAAGAGTCACGTTTATTCAGAGATGCCATCAGGACGGGATTTCAATCAGTGTCGTCAAACTAACTGTTTCGGCAACGAGAGTCCAGCCGAGACAGTTGATATACTTACGGCCATAGCTTTCCCCATCCGAGATGCGCGCGTCGCAAGCTTCCAGTGAGATTTCAATGTCAGGTTCAGAGCCATCTCCGCCAGTTTCAAGCGCCGACGAATTGGCGGCATTCATCGAATTGCATCGGCGGCAGTTACTGGCCTACGCAGACAGAAACATTGGTCCGGCACTGCGCTCGCGGGTTGAACCGGAAGATATTGTGCAGGAAGTGATCGTTTCGGCCTTGTCATCGGTCGATCAGTTTCTTGTCGCGGGGCGAGACCCTTTTCGATTGCTGTGTCAACTTGCCGAGCAACGAATTATTGATGCCCACCGGCATCATGTTGGAGCTCAGAAACGCAGTGCCGCTCGGGAAGTTTCCATGGACGCACCAGTGGCCGGGGGTGACGGATTTGGATTCATCAACATGCTGGTCGCCAGCATTACGTCGCCGAGTCAGGCGTTCTCCCGCGACCAGAAAGAGTTTCGCCTGCAACAGGCCATCGCTGTTCATCATTGAGCTCC
>JANOZG010000729.1:0-2152 GCA_031429275.1 Planctomycetota bacterium | reverse complement strand
ATCGGCCGCACGCGTCTGCTCTTCGATCTCAGTCATCTCGCGATTCAAACCGACTCGACACGGCTGATTACCATTATGCTTGCTGGTTCCAGTTTTGCTCCACCAATCGAAGGTGTTTCACTTGGTCATCACGATCTCTCTCACCATGGTAAGGATCCGAGCAAACTCGAACAGCTCAAGATTGTCGAACTGGAAACCATGAAGACCGTCCGCGACCTGCTCGCGCAGCTCAAGCAATCGCAAGAGGGCTGTAGCAGTTTGCTCGATGGCACGACAGTCTTTCTTGGCAGCAACCTCGGCGACGGCAGCAGTCACTCGACGAAAAACCTCCCGGTTCTCGTTGCTGGTGGTGGCTTTCAACACGGTCAGCACCTGGCCTTCGATGCAAACAGCCCACCGCCATTGTGTAATTTGTTTGTCAATATGCTCCAGGGACTTGGCATCGAAGCCGGCAAATTCGGCACAAGCACGGGGACGTTGACGGGATTGGAGTTGAGCCGGGGATGAAGTGCGGTGTCGTCACAGCACTCTTCGGCAAAAACGATTCCTCCGTTTCATCAACATCCTTGACAACGATGCGCATGTCACTCAGGAAGGTCCATCCTGAGTTAGAAACGACGTCTAGCTAGTGAGTGTCCTGAAATGCGATAGTCATCATGAAAAGCAGTCTTTGAATAGAAAAAGGCTCCGCGAAGGTGAGATGGAAAACCGAAGAGTTGATTGAAAAGGTCAGCAAAACGGAGTTTCTTCACTCAAATCTTCGAGGAGCCAAGGATGCGAAAAGGATACTCAACCCAACTGCGGCTGGACAGCCTGCCGATCGAACGAGTACCGCTGAATCTGGAATGTCGAGACAGCATCATTCCCATCCTGCGGGCTCTGCAGTAGGTGTACTCAAAGGCCGAGACAACGGCCGCAATCATGAAACTCAGCATCTGTGGAAATCGGCCATCGGAGCACTTCAAAGCGGCAACGGTATGGAACGCTGTCGTGACTGTTCAGAGATTGGTTTCGAACGTTACGTGTCCTTGGCGATTCTGGGCCGCAATGTGCAGACGCGTGGTCGCCTGCTGATTGCGATGGCGTGTCCTGAAAGCGAGGCGGCGCTAAGTCGCCGAAAAGCCGGTTGACGACACGGCCCGGATCAGCAAACTCAGTGCAGAATTTCCGATCGTTGTGCCGAAGGTCCGCGCGTCGGCTGTCAATTCGGCTCTAAAAGCCCGCTTTTCCGGCCGACGCGACGATCTGCCAGACCAATTCATGGGCTTACGATAGTTCTTCAATCCCCCGTCAGGCGAAAAGTCGCCAGCGTTGACATTGCCAACCCACATTTCAGGACACGCACGAGCTACTGTTCTGGCTAAGATCGTGACGACCGTTGCTGTTAACAAAGTCTGTTGTCATGGGCGCAACTCCACTGGGTGGCACTTCCACGGAGTGGGAGTGTGCCACAGGCACAAGAAGCCTCTGTGAAGACTTTTTTTAGATGCCGAGGTTCTCTGACGCTTGAACGTGCACGCATGCGTTTCTTGTTGCTTCGCAACTGAGCCTATGCAGGCTGTGCCACCCAGAGAAAGGTTATACGATTGCAGTTCTGGATATCTCTGCCGCAGCAATTCATGCCACTCAGAAACGCATGGGCTCGGACGCTGCTAATGTACATTGGATGGATGGCGATATCACCAAACTGACTGACATTGGCACCTTTGACGTGTGGCACGATCGCGCAGTGTTTCACTTCCTGACGTTGAAGGAAGATCGCGGGCAGTATGTTGCACTGCTGAAGAAAACGGTGACCGCGAGAACTTCATGCCGCATGGCAACGCGCTGAGAATCGTTATTCATTTCTCAACGCGGTAACAATTGGAACTGTTGCCGCCTGGATGGCTGGGGCCAACCCGGCGATGATTCCGACAAGGCCGGACACCGTCGCTCCCAACAGAATCAGGTCGGCAGACGGGCGAAATGCGATCGTGGCTCCTTCGGCCCCGATGGCAAAGCCGCCCATCCACAGGGCTACTGATGCGACGACTGTTCCTAGAACGCCGCCGACAGTACAGAGCAGCGTGCTTTCCATGAGGACCAGTCGCATGATCCGGAAGGGCCGAACGCCCAACGTTTGCAACAAAGCGTATTCCTTGATGCGGTCCTG